>PNNC01000026.1 GCA_013824015.1 Polaromonas sp. | reverse complement strand
CGAGCACCGCAGCTTGCCCGTAGCGAAGCGGAGGGACCCAGACCATAGCGTCGCCTTCTCTTTGCTTACTTTCTCTTGGCGAAGCAAGAGAAAGTGAGTCGCCCGCCGGGGCGAGACCCGGCTTGCTGGCATACCTCAAGGCACGAGGAAGCAGTGATGAATCCGGCTGGCAAAAGCGGCCCCAAGTCCGCTTACTTGAGCAATCCTTCATGCCGCATCGCCGCCTGCACCGCCGGCCGTGCGGCCATGCGCTCCCGGAAGGCCGCGATGTTGGCAAACCCGCTGATGTCCACGCCCACGCGCGGTGCCCAGTTGGTCACGGTGAACAGGTAGGGGTCGGCGACGCTGAAGGCCTCGCCCATCAGGTATTGCTTTCCGGCGAGCTGGCTGTCCACCCATTTCAGGCGCGCCATCAGCTTGTCGATGACCATGGGTTTGTACTCGGCGGGCGTGCTTGGGACAAAAAGTGGGCTGAAGCCCTTGTGCAGCTCGGTGCCGATGAAGGTCAGCCAGGACTGCAGTTTGTAGCGCTCCAGCGTGCCATTGACTGGCGCCAGGTTTTTGGCTGGCACCTGGTCGGCGATGTATTGCACGATGGCCGGGCCTTCGGTGAGGCGTGTGCCGTCGTCGAGCTCCAGCAGCGGCACATAACCGAGCGGGTTGATGCTGTAGTAGTCGGTGCCGTCCTCGAGCTGGTGGGTTTTGGTCGGGGCCAGCACATGCTCGAAGGCCAGGCCCGATTCATGCAGCGTGATGTGGGGCGACAGCGAACAGGCGCCGGGGGAGTAATAAAGTTTCATGGACGTCCTTGGTCAGAATGAGGATCCGGGGCTTGGCGCCCCGTTTCCATGCTAACGCCTGCAGGCTTTTTTTGCAGGGACGCCCCGGCAGCGGCGGTTGTCAGCTTAATCGGCCGCCGGCCCATGTCCAGCAAGGGCAAGCAGCTATCAAAACAGGAGTAAACAGGGTGCATGGCCTTGTCCTACAGGTCCACGCGCAGGGCGCTGATTCGGCTGCTGAGAAGTGGCCCCTAACATTCCCTCATTGATTTTTTCGGGCGGACCGCGCCCTCAAGGAGAAGCTGATGCTCAAGTACGCCATCATTTTTGCGATTATTTCCCTGATCGCCGGAGCCCTCGGCTTTGGCGGCATTGCGGCCGGCTCGGCCGGTATTGCCAAGATCCTGTTCGGCCTGTTCCTGATCCTCGCCGTGGTGTTTGTGGTGCTGGCCGCGCTGGGCGTGGGCGCCGTGAAGAAGGCGCTCAAGTAAATGCCGTCCTCGCTGTCCTGGTCCCCGCTCGCGATGCCGGTTGCCGACAAGCAGAAAAAACCAAAACCGGCACCGGCCGTGTCGCGGGACAGTGCCCAGCGCGCCAGTGTCGCGCAACTGTTGCTGGTGGCGCGCCTGAAGGCGCGCAACCGGCGCGACCTGGCGATGGACACGCTGGAGCGTGGCGCGCACGTGATGTGGGTGACCTGCAAGAGCTGGTTCGCTTCCGGCCAGCCTCCCGCCGCTTCTGACGACGACAACAACCCCGAAGATAAAGATGCACACCGCGACCGTTGACTGCCTGCTTGACTACGATGTGGTCAGCCCGACCCATTTCCTCTTCAACATCGAGGCCGCCTTCCATGACAGCCACAAGGTGATTGAAGAACGCCTGACCGTGACGCCCAGCGTCAAGGTCCGGCATTTTTGCGACGAACGCAACGGCAACCGCTTCTTCCGGCTCGACGCGCCGCGCGGCCTGCTGTCGGTCAACTACCACGCGCAGGTCGAGCTGCACCATGCACCGGTGCCTCTGCACCTCGATGAGGTGCCGGTGACGGCGGTGCCCGACGATGCGATGCGCTTCCTGATGCCCAGCCGTTATTGCGAGTCGGACATCATGAGCCGCGCGGCGCAGCAGCTGTTTGGCCACCTGCCGCTGGGCCTGTCGCGCGTGCGCGCCATCGAGAGCTGGATTCACGACTCCATCCATTACCTGCCTGGCTTCAGCAACTCGACCACCACCGCGCAGGAGGTGTTTGTGCAACGCGCCGGTGTCTGCCGCGACTTTGCGCATCTGGGCATCACGCTGTGCCGGGCGCTGAACATTCCGGCGCGGCTGGTCGTCGGTTATGTGTATTTCGACGAACCTCCGCAGGACTTCCACGCCGTCTTCGAGGCCTGGCTGGACGGGCGCTGGGTCATCTTCGACGCGACACGCATGGCGCCGATCGACCGGCTGGTGCGCATAGGCACCGGGCGCGATGCCAAGGACGTGGCCTTTGCGACGATTTTTGGCGGCGTCACCATGCTGCGCAAGGAACTCACCATCGAGCAGGGCGACATCCGCCCGGGCGAGGCCTTCTCGTCGCAGCCCGAGGTGCTGACGGCCTGAACGCCCAAGGCAAGGCGCGGCCTTGCTGGCCGGGGCGTGGCTCGCCCGCTCAGGTGTTGTAGCCGGGGGCGCTGCGGTCCAGTTTGCGGATCAGCGACGGCCAGACAAAGGCACCGCCTATGCCGCCGGTCTGCACCCGCATGGCTTCGGCCACACCCTTGACGATTTGCGGATTCACCGGGATCAGCTCGCCGCCGGCCTGCGCGTCGAGCTGGATGCGGCAGGTGTTCTCGAAGGTGTACATGCTGAGGAAGGCGTCGGCCACGGTTTTGCCAACCACCAGCAGGCCATGGTTGCGCAGCATCAGGTAGTTGGCCTTGCCCAGGTCGGCCTGCAGCCGCGGTTTCTCGTCATCGCGGAAGGCCACGCCTTCGTAGTCGTGATAAGCCAGCGAGCCGAGTACAAAGGTCGACTGCTGGCTGATCGCCAACACGCCGCATTTCTGGGCGCTGACGGCAACGCCGGCGCGGGTGTGGGTGTGCATCACGCAGCCCGCGTCCACGCGCGCCTCGTGCACCGCGCTGTGGATCACAAAGCCCGCCGGGTTGACCGGAAACGGCGAGTCAATCACCTTGTTGCATTTTTCGTCAACCTTGACCAGGCTGGAGGCGGTGATCTCGTCGAACATCAGGCCGTAGGGATTGATCAGGAAGTGGTGCTGGCCCGCGCCGCTGACCGACTCGGGCAGCTTGGCGCTGATGTGGGTGAACACCAGGTCGCTCCAGCCGTACAGCGCGGCCAGGCGGTAACAGGCGGCGAGATCGCAGCGCAGCTGCCATTCTTCAGCGCTGACGACTTCTTTCAGGGATGGGATGTGCATGGGCTTGTCTCCTTGGAATGGGGCCATTGTTCGCCATGAAATCAGCAGCTGTTGACACCCCCGGGACAGGGGCCCGAATCAATGCTGAAGCGGCGCGGCCGCTGCCTGGCGGAAGGCGCTCGGACTTTGCCCGGTGTGTTCGCGGAACACGCGGCTGAAGTGCGACAGGTTGTTGAAACCCCAGGACAGCGCAATGCCGGTGATGGCCCGTGATTGCGGCCCGCTCTGCTGGATCTCGCGGATGCAGGCCTGCAAGCGCAGCCGCAGGATGTAGCTGGCCAGCGTGTCGTCCTCGCCGGCAAAGGCGTTGTGCAGATGCCGCTTGCTGCAGTTCAGCGCCTGCGCGATCTGCTCGATCGACAGGCCCGGGTCGCGCAGGTTGACCGCGACATAGGCGCGGATGCGGTCCTTCAGCGCCTCGCGCTGCGTCAGCGCCGTGCCCTGGCCGGCCAGCTCGATCAGCGACAGCCGCACCAGCTGGGCGATCAGCTCACCGGCACCGTGCGCGGCGGCGGCACTCATGTTGGGCAGCTCCTGGTAGGTGCTGCGCATGGTGGCCAGCGCCACGCGCGAGATGCCGCTGGCGCCGCCGACGTGGCGCGCCATCAGCGTGTCGAGCTGCAGGCCGCGCTCGACGATCAGCGCCTTGGGCAGCATCACGATCAGGTGTTCGACGCGTTCGGGGTTTTCCACCGCGTAACAGCCGGTGGTGTCGTAAATCGTCCAGCCGCCGGGGCTGACCCAGGCCTGGCGGCCCATCTGTTCGACACCAGCGCGCCCGTGCATGGGCGCAACAATCTTGAGGTAGCCGGCTTCGCTGGCGCGTGCCATGTCCGCGGTGCGCACGACACGGTGGCGGTTCGCCTCGAGTTTGGTCAGGATCACGTCGCCGGCGCGCGCCGAGGCCATGTGGCCGTCGAAATCGGTGTCGCCGTAGAGGTCGGACTCCAGGCCGCCGAAGTGTTTCCAGATCCACTCACGCCAGACCGGCGCGCGTTCACGCGGCGCGAAGTTGTCGGTGGATACCAGGGTGGCCGCGGTCATGCTTGTCTCCGGTTGAAGGCGCTGAACAGACCAGGGGCCTGTGAGAAAGATTATGGGTGTTGCGGCTGCTTCTGTTGCAGCGCAGGGCCAAGGGTTAACCCCAGTCGCCGTGCGCTGGACGACAACTGCTTTGTGCACGCTCAGCAAAGCGCGGCCGGCCGGTCCTGCCTACGATCTGCTTTCCACTGCCCGCCGGGCGCCCACAACGAGGAGACATCCATGGTCCAGCCATCCAGACGCACATTGATTCAGGGTGCTGCCGCCGCCGTCGGCGCAGCCGCCTTTGCCCCGCAACTGTTGGCCCAGTCCGCGCCGGTGCGCGTCGGTTACGCCATCTCGCGGACCGGCCCGTGGACCGGCGGCGCGCAGGTCAGCCAGGAACCCAATTATCTGCTCTGGGCCGAGCAGCAAAATGCCGCCGGCGGCATCGATGTCAAGGGCGTGCGGCGCCCGATCGAGCTGATCAGCTCCGACGACCGCAGCGACACCGAAACCGTGGTGCGCACCTATGAAAAGCTGATGGGCAGCGACAAGGTGGACCTGGTGTTGCCGCCCTGGGGCAGCAATGCCAACTTCGCCGTTGCGCCGCTGGCCAACCGTTTCGGTTATCCCTTCCTGGCGCCGACGGCGTTGTCGCGCCGGCTGGTGGAAATGAAGCTGCCTTACTTCTTCCTGCTGCTGCAGCAACCGGCGCCCATGACCAATGCGCTGGTCGACATGCTCAAGGCCAACGGCTGCAAGACCCTGGCCTGCATTTATGTGGACGACCTGTTCGGCCTGGAAAACTACTCGGCCCTGAAGGTGGCGCTGCAGGGCAGCGGCATCCAGCTGGTGGAAGACAAGAGTTACCCCGCCGGCGTGAAGGACCTGTCGCCGGTGCTGCGCTCGATCAAGGACAAGAACCCCGATGCCTTTGTTGGCTTCACCTACCCGCCGGACACCATCCTGGCCAGCAAGCAGGCCAAGGAAGTTGGCCTGAACCCGAAGTTCTTCTACGCCTCGGTCGGCACCGCTTTCCAGCTCTACCGCAACGTGATGACGGCGCCCGGCGCCGAGGGTGTGCTGGGCATGGGTTCCTGGAACAGCAAGACCAGCCCCGGCGCCAAGGCCTACTTCGATGCACACACCAAGAAGTTCGGCGGCAAGGAACCGGACCGCTGGGCCTCCGGCGCGGCCTGGGCCGGCCTGGAAATCCTGACGGCCTCGGTCAACAAGGTCGGCCTGGACCGCAAGGCGATCCGCGACTATGTGGCGAACACCACCCACAAGACCATCATCGGCGACATCAAGTTCACCGGCAGCGAAAACACCGCCACGCCGGGCAGCGTCAGCCAGTGGCAAAACGGTGAGTTCGAGGTGGTCTGGCCGCAGAAAATCGCCACCGCCAAACTCAACCCGGCCAAGCCGGCCTGGAAGTAATAGGCTCCCCCCCGAGGCGCCGCCGGCGCCTCCCCCTCTAGGGGGCGACACCAGCGGCCCGGCTGAGCCGGTTCCGCGGTGTCCCTGGAATGAACTCTGATGTCACTTTTTTCCTGGTTTGAACTGATTGCCTCCGGGCTGATCACCGGCGGTATTTACGCGCTGGTCGCGCTCGGCCTGAATTTGCAGTACGGGCTGATGCGCATCCTGAACATTGCGCACGGTGAGTTTTTGATGCTGGGCGCCTACCTGACCTGGATGGCGCACACCACGCTGGGCATCTCGCCGCTGCTGATGGTGCCGGTGTCCTTTCTGGTGCTGATGGCGCTGGGACTGGTGATCCACCGGCTGTGTTTCCGGCGCCTGACCGTGACCTCGCCGAATCTCGACATCTTCGAGGCGCGCGGCCTGATGGTGGCCTTCGGCCTGATGTTTCTGGTGCAGAACTTTGCCTCCTACATGTGGGGCGGCGACCTGCGTGGTTATGACTACCTGGCCGATCCGGTGAAGATTGGCGAGGCGCAGTTCGCCGGCAACAAGCTGCTGGTGTTTGGCCTGGCGCTGCTGTTTTCCGGCGCGCTGATCGCGCTGCTGCGCTTCACGCTGCTGGGCAAGGGTGTGCGTGCGCTGATGCAGTCGCCCACCGGCGCGCAACTCGTGGGCATCGACACCCAGCGCCTGCACCCGCTGATGTTTGGCATCGGCCTGGGCCTGTCGGGCGTGGCCGGCTGCCTGCTGTCGATGGCCTACACCATCACGCCCTCCATGGGCGAGCCCTATACCGTGACCGCGCTGATCGTCATCACCCTCGGCGGCTTCGGCAGCATGAGCGGCGCGCTGGCCGGTGGGCTGCTGCTGGGTGTGGTGGAAGCGCTGGGCATGCATTTCACCAATCCGTCGCTGAAGGCGCTGCTGTCGTACAGCGTCTTCATCGCGGTGCTGCTGCTGCGGCCACGCGGCCTGTTCTCCAAATAAGAAAAAGATGAAAGACCGCCAAATCCTTGTTCGTGACCTGCTGCTGCTGCTGGCCTTTGCCGGCTGGGCACTGGCGCTGCCGCATTACGGCAGCGAGTTTGTGGTGTCGATGGCGCTGACCTGCCTGATGTATGTGGCCTTGTCCTCGAGCTGGGGCCTGTTCTGCGGCAGCACGCGTTACCTGTCGCTGGCGACCTCGGCCTTTTTCGGCATCGGCGCCTACACCAGCGCGGTGGCGCTGGAAAGCCTGCCCTGGCTGGGTGCGATCGCGCTGGGCGCCGGCATCGCCACCGTGGTGGCCATTGTGATGGGCGCGGCGGTGCTGCATTTGCGCGGCACCTATTTCGCGGTGCTGACCTTCGGCATGACCGAGCTGATCCGCCACGCCGTGACCTATTTTGAAAAGACGGTCACCGGCACCGTGGGGCGGGTGCTGACGGTGGTGCCGGACCGCGACACGATTTACCTGACGGTGCTGGCGCTGGCGGTGCTGGCGGTGCTGGTGTCCATCATCGTGCGGCGCAGCCGCTTCGGCCTGGCGCTGATGGGCATAGGCGCGGACGAACAACGCGCGCAGACCCTGGGCGTGAACACGCGGCTGATCAAGATTGCCGGCTTTGCGATGACGGCGGCTTTTGCCGGCGCGGTCGGTGCGGCGATGGCGGTGCGCTGGACCTATATCGACCCGCACACCGTGTTCAACCCCTTCATCGGTTTCCAGACCGTGCTGATCGCGCTGATCGGCGGCGCGGTCACGCTGTGGGGCCCGTTGATTGCGGCGATTGTCTTCAGCGTGCTGGCCGAAACCCTGCGCCTGCAGGCGCCGCAGATTTACATGATGTCGCTGGGCCTGCTGCTGATCCTCAGCGTGCTGTATTTGCCGGGCGGCCTGGCTTCCTTGCGCGGGGCGACCTTCAGCGGCTGGTGGCGGGACAGCCGCGGCTGGTGGCGCGGCCTCGGCAAGAAGGAGCGCAACAATGGCTGAGTTGCTGCTGCAGGCGCGTGACATCACGGTGCGTTTCGGCGGGCTGACGGCGGTGGATGCCGTCAGTGCCGACTTCCATGCCGGCGAGCTGGTCGGCATCATCGGGCCCAACGGCGCGGGCAAGACCACGTTTTTCAACGCGATCTCGGGCGTGATCGCGCCGACCGCCGGGCAGTTGCTGGCCGATGGCCACAACCTGAGCGGCAAGGGCCCGCACCGGTATGCGGCCGCCGGCATTGCGCGCACCTTCCAGACGCCACGGGTGTTTCCGGACATGCCGGTCGAAGCCAACATCGGTTTCGGGCTGAAGTTCGCGGGCCGGCATCGTCAGGGCGCCTGGCAGTTGCGCGACGAGGCCGGTATCCTGGGGCTGATCGGCCTGTCGGCGCAGGCGGATCTGCCGGCCGGTGCCATCACACCCTCGCAGCAGCGCCTGCTGGAGATCGGCATGGCGCTGGCCACCCGGCCGCGGCTGCTGCTGCTCGACGAGGTGGCGGCCGGGCTGACCGAATCCGAAATCGAAGCCATGGCGTTGTTGATACGCCGCATGCGCGACGAGCTGGGCCTGACGGTGGTGTGGATCGAACACGCGGTGACGACGCTGCTGCGCCATGTCGAACGCGTGATCGTGCTGCACCAGGGCCGCAAGATTGCCGACGGCACGCCGGCCGAGGTGGTGCGCGATGCCGGTGTGATCGAGGCTTATCTCGGGGATGAGATGAGCGAGACGGCGGCTGGGTCGGGAGCGATGACATCATGATGTGGCATGCCCCCTCTTTTGTTCTTGGCGGCTCTGCCCAAGCCCATCTGAAAGTCCAGGGCCTGAGCGCCGGTTACGGCGCTTTCCTGGTGCTGCGCGACCTGACCCTCGAAGTCAAACCCGGCCTGACGGTGATCCTCGGCCCCAACGGCGCCGGCAAGACCACGCTGCTCAAGGCGCTGGCCGGCCTGATCCCGCGCAGCGGCGCCGTGTCGCTCAACGGCGAGACCTTGCCGCGCAAGACCAGCGAGATCGTGCAGCGCGGCATGGCGCTGGTGGCCGAGGGCCGGCAGCTGTTTCCGCAGATGACGGTCACCGAGAACCTGGAGCTTGGCGGCTGGCTGGTCGCCAAGGCCGAGCGTGCACGCCGGCTCGAGCAGGCTTTCAACGATTTCCCCAAGCTGCGCGAACGCGCGCAGCAACTGGCCGGCACCATGAGCGGCGGCGAGCAGCAAATGGTGGCGGTGGCGCGCGCGATGATGAGTGCGCCGCGCCTGCTGATGCTCGACGAACCCTCGCTGGGCCTGGCGCCGCGCATGGTCGATGAACTGCTCGCGATCACGCGCCGCATCGCCGACGCCGGCACCACCGTGCTGATGGTCGAGCAGAACGTCAAGAAGGCGCTGGCCGTGGCCGATCGCGGCTATGTGCTGGAGCGCGGCACGCTGGTGGCCAGCGGTCCCGCGGCGCTGCTCGCGCGGTCGACCGTGATCCGCGAGGCTTACCTCGGCGCCGGGGCTGCGGTGCCGGCCGCCACAACAACCACCGTTCGGGCTGGGCTTGTCCAAGGGCAGGCGCGGGGCGAACGGGTCCTGTAATTTTCAAGGAGTATTTCCCATGTCCGACATGTCCATGCTGATCAACGGCCTCAAAGTCACCGCCGAAAAAGGCGCGGTCTTTGAACGCCGCAACCCGCTTGACGGCAGCATCGCCACCCGTGCGCCGGCGGCGTCGGTCGCCGATGCGCTGATGGCTGTTGAGGCCGCCGCCGAAGCCTTCAAGAGCTGGAGCCAGACCGGCCCGGGCGCGCGCCGCGCGTTGCTGCTCAAGGCCGCTGATGCGCTGGAGGCCAAGACGCCGCAGTTCATCGAGGCGGTGGCGGCAGAAACCGGCGCGTCCGGCATGTGGGCCGGCTTCAATGTGATGCTGGCCGCCGGCATGATCCGCGAGGCGGCCGCGCTGACCACGCAGATCAGCGGCGAGGTGATTCCTTCGGACGTTCCCGGCAACCTGGCCATGGGCATGCGCCAGCCCGCCGGTGTGGTGCTCGGCATCGCACCGTGGAACGCGCCCATCATTCTCGGTGTGCGCGCGATCGCGACGCCGCTGGCCTGCGGCAACACCGTGATTTTCAAGGGTTCGGAGAACTGCCCGCACACGCACCAGCTGATCGTCGAGGCGTTTGAGGACGCCGGTTTCCCGCCGGGCGTGGTCAACTACATCACCAACGCACCGGCGGACGCCGGCGCCGTGGTCGAGGCGATCGTGGCGCACCCGGCGGTGCGGCGCATCAACTTCACCGGCTCGACCAAGGTCGGCCGCATCATCGCGATGACCTGCGCCAAATACCTGAAACCGGTGGTGCTGGAGCTCGGCGGCAAGGCGCCGCTGGTGATCCTGGACGACGCCAACATCGACGACGCGGTCAACGGCGCGGCCTTCGGCTGTTTTGCCAACAGCGGGCAGATCTGCATGTCGACCGAACGCATCATCGTGGATCAAAAGATCGCCGACGAGTTTGTCAAACGTTTTGCCGCCAAGGCCAAGGCCCTGCCGGTGGGCGATCCGCGCAAGCCCGATCCGGTGGTGCTGGGTTCGGTGATCGGCATGGGCACGGTGGAACACTGCAACGCGCTGATCGACGACGCACTCGCCAAAGGCGCCAAGCTGATGTGCGGCGGCAAGGCCGAGAACACCCTGATGCCGGCCACCGTGCTGGACCATGTGACACCGGCGATGCGCATCTACCATGAGGAAACCTTTGGCCCGGTCAAATGTGTGGTGCGTGTCAACGGCGTCGAGGAAGCCGTGGCCTGCGCCAATGACAATGAATACGGCCTGTCGTCCGCGGTTTTCGGCGGCGACATCGCGCGTGCCTTTGGCGTCGCGCAGCGCATCGACTCCGGCATCTGCCACGTCAACGGCCCGACCGTGCATGACGAAGCGCAAATGCCGTTTGGCGGCGTCAAGGGCAGCGGGATGGGGCGCTTTGGCGGCAAGGCGGGGGTGGCCGAGTTCACCGAACTGCGCTGGATCACGATCCAGACCACGCCGCGGCACTACCCTTTCTGAGTGTCGTCCCGGACTGGATCCGGGATCCACGGGGCTGTTCTCCATTCACCGTTCGGGCTGAGCCTGTCGAAGCCGTGTTTCTTCTTCAGGCTTGCCTGGTTCGCTGATGCCTGCTGGCCGGGGGTTGCCCGGCGGCAAGTAACTTTCTTTTGCTTCGCCAAAAGAAAGTCACCAAAGGTCACGCAGTGGGGATTCGCTCACTTCGCGAAGCGAAGTTACGCGAATACCAAAAGGCGCCCCTGCTGTCTGCGACCCTCCTTCGCTGACGCTGCGGAGGGCAACCTGCGGTGCTCGGTCCAGCCGGGGTCTCGCTAGCACTCTCCCGTCTCAAACAATCGCGATCCCTGATCCGTCTGGCCCTGCGCTCCTCGGCGCATACCTCCCGCATCCGTATTCATTCCCCCACCCGTCGGGCTGGGCCGAGGAGCGCAGATGGAGGCGGGATCAGGGCGGCAGTTGTCCGAGCGAAGCGAGTTCTGCCGACCCCCGCTGGAATCGAGCACCGCAGGTTGCCCGTAGCGAAGCGGAGGGACCCAGACCATCGGGTCGCCTTCTCTTTGCTTACTTTCTCTTGGCGAAGCAAGAGAAAGTGAGTCGCCCGCCGGGGCGAGACCCGGCTAGTTGGCACACTCCAGGGCGGGAGGAACCAAAGATGGATCCCGGATCAAGTCCGGGATGACAACTCGGGAATCGTCGCCCTTTCCAGCGCCGCCAGCCACACCATCGCCGCGCTGGCGTTCGTTCCACACATCTCCGCCGATGGCATCAGTTGCCCACACACCGCCGGCCGCTCCGGCTGGCCGAAGATGCGGCAGGCATTCGCCGCGTCAAGTTGAACGCAGCGCACGCCAGCCGGCTTGCCCTGGGGCATGCCGGGAATCGCCGAGCTGATGGACGGCGCGATGCAGCAGGCGCCGCAGCCGGGGCGACAATTCATGGGATGTCGTTTGCTATCAAAAAAGGAGCTGCCTGCCCTTGTCGCCAAAGGGGTGGAGCCCGATTCGATGCATAAACGCAGGAAGGTGACATGGCTGGCCCGCTGTCAATCGGGTTTGATCTTCGCGCGCGCTGCGACCTGTTTCCAGCGCGCCTGCTCGGTCTTGATGAAGGCGGCGTATTGCGCCGGGGTGTCGCCCACCGGCTGTGCGGTGTCGCCGCGCAGGCGTTCGGTGGCCAGCGGGTTGCGCATGGCCTTGGCGCAGGCGTCGGCGATCCTGTCGATGGCGGCTTGCGGCATGCTGGCTGGAGCGTTGAGGCCGTACCACTGCGTCATTTCGAAACCGGGATAACCGCTTTCGGCCACGGTCGGCACATCGGGCAGTTGCGGCAGGCGTTCTTTCGTGCCGGTGGCGATGCAGCGCAGCTTGCCGGACTTGATGTGGGGCAGGATGGCCGGTGCGCCCACACTGGCGGCCTCCAGCCGGCCGGCCAGCAGGTCGGTCAGCTGCGGGCCGGTGCCGCGGTAGGGCACATGCAGCACAAAGATGTCGGCGGCCATCTTGAGGTATTCGAAGGCGAGGTGGCCGGCGCTGCCGTTGCCGGCCGAGCCGTAGTTCAGCTGGCCCGGTTTGGCCCTGGCCAGCGTTATGAACTCCTTCAGGTTTTTGGCCGGCACCTCGCTGTTGACGACGTACAGGCTGGGCACCTTGGCCAGCAGCGAGATCGGCCGGAAATCACGATTCGTGTCGAAAGGAAGTTTGTCGAAGATGAAAGGGTTGACCGCCAGCGTGCCGATGTGGCCAAGGATCATGGTGTGGCCGTCGGTGCTCGCCGCGCATTCCTGCATCGCGATGTTGCCGCTGGCGCCGGGCTTGTTTTCGACGAACACGTTCTGGCCCAGGCTTTTGCTGATTTCGCTGGCGGCCGAACGGGCCACGATTTCCGAACTGCCGCCGGGCGCAAAGGGCACCAGCAGGCGGATCGGCTTGCTGGGCCAGGGGCTTTGCGCATGTGCGCTGCCCAGCAAGGTGGGGAAGGCGGCAACGGCGGCAGCGGCGCTGCCGGCCTGGAGGCCGAATTGCAGCGCACTGCGGCGTGTGGGCGTGGGGTGCATGATCTTGTCTCCGTTGTTGACTCTGATGGTCAGAGCCATGGTAACGCCGCCCTTGCGCGCGGCAAGCGGGGCCTCAGGCGGTGAGCCGCTGGCTGGCAAACAGCACCTGGTCGATCACCGCCTGTACGCTGCTGCGGTGTTTTTCGTTGACCAGTTGGCCCTGCGCATCAAACGCGTCGCCCGCATGACCGAGTGCAAACGCGCGCGGTGCGACCCAGCATTGTGCGTTGAGCAGCAGTGGCGCCAGATGGCTTTGTGAACGCAGCCCGCCGAGCGCGCCCGGCGAGGCACTGAGCATGCCGACGACCTTGCCGCTGAAGGATTTGAAACCCTCCTGCCAGGCCGGGTCGCCCTTGACCGGGCTGGACACCCAGTCAATCGTGTTTTTCAGCAGGGCGGTGTAGCTGCCGTTGTATTCGGGCGAGCAGATGATCCAGGCCGGGTGCTCGAACAGGATCTGTTTGAGTTTCATGACGTCGGCCGGCGTGCCTTGGGCTTCCAGGTCGGCGTTGTACATCGGGATGTCGAAGTCGGCCAGCTCGATGTGGGTGACCGCTGCGCCGGCGTCGCGCGCCAGTCCGGCCGCGGCGTGCGCCAGCTTGCGGTTGAAGGAGGCCAGCCGGGTGCTGCCGGCAAAAATCAGGAGTTTCGGGGGTGTAGACATGCCCTGATTTCACCACAGCGTGGAGGGGTGAAAGCCAGCGCCCAGCAAGCCCATGGCGCCGCAAACAGGTAAAATGTACAAAACCCTTTATTTTGTACAAGATGCACACTGTTCCCTTGAGTGAATTCCGCGCCAATGCCTCTGCCATGCTTGATCTGGTCGAGCAAGGTGAAACCGTGCGCATTTTGCGCCACGGCAAGCCGGTGGCGGAGCTGGTTCCCTGCAAGTCCGCGGAAGCGCCGACCAAAGTTCCGAGCTGGAAGCGGCCTTTCGAACCCGTGATGTTGCCGGAAGGGGTGTCGCTGTCCCAGGCGGTGCTGGATGAGCGCAATGAGGCCGCGTGGTGAAAACGCCAGCCGCTTATGCCGCTGCCGTCCCGCCCACCCGTCTGGTGGCGCGCGACGGAGAGGCGCGCCTGATGTTCGACGCTTCCGCGCTGACCAAGCGTTACGCCAGCGAGGCGGGCCGCGAGCGGGTGCTGTCCCTGTTCGAGGCTGCCAGCGAGTTGCTGGTGGCCGCCCATTGCAAGACCGAAATTGCGTCTGCCCTGTTGCGGCGCCGGCGCGACGGCAGCCTGCCGGCATCCGAATTTGACCGGGCCTGGGCGGCGGCGCAAGGCGACGTGGCCGACATGACGCTGGTGCCGCTGGATGCGCATGTCGAGCGTTTTGCCTTTGCGGCGATGGAGCAGGGTACTTTGCGCGGCATGGATGCGCTGCACGTCGGCAGTGCGCTGGCCTCGCGCGTCGATTTGTTTGTGACGGCCGACCGGCGTCAGGCGCAGGTGGCGCGCAGCATGGGGCTGGCGACTGAATTGATAGAGAGTTAGAGAAGCTAAGGTTTGATATGTTTTACCCGCAAGAATTTGACGTGATCGTGGTCGGTGGCGGCCATGCCGGCACCGAGGCCGCGCTGGCCGCTGCTCGCATGGGCTGCAAGACCCTGCTGCTGACCCACAACATTGAAACCCTGGGCCAGATGAGCTGCAATCCCTCGATCGGCGGTATCGGCAAGGGCCACCTGGTCAAGGAGGTCGATGCCCTGGGCGGCGCGATGGCACTGGCCACCGACGAGGGCGGCATCCAGTTCCGCATCCTCAACAGCTCCAAGGGCCCGGCCGTGCGCGCCACCCGGGCCCAGGCCGACCGCATCCTGTACAAGGCGGCGATCCGCCGCATGATCGAAAACCAGCCCAATCTCTGGCTGTTCCAGCAGGCGGTGGATGACCTGATGGTCGAGGGCGACCGGGTGGTCGGCGCCGTCACCCAGGTCGGCATCAAGTTCCGATCGCGCACCGTGGTGCTGACCGCCGGGACTTTCCTGGACGGCAAGATCCATGTGGGCCTGCAGAACTATGCGGCGGGCCGGGCCGGCGACCCGCCGGCGGTGTCGCTGAGCGCCCGCCTGAAAGAGCTCAAGCTGCCGCAGGGCCGGCTCAAGACCGGCACGCCGCCGCGCATCGACGGGCGCAGCATCGACTTCAGCAAATGCACCGTGCAGCCCGGTGACGGCATGCCCGGCGGCACGCCCGGCGCGGTGCCGGTGTTCAGCTTCATGGGCGGGCAGATCGCGCACCCCCGGCAAATGCCCTGCTGGATCACCCACACCAACGAACGCACCCACGAGATCATCCGCTCCGGTTTTGACCGCAGTCCGATGTTCACCGGCAAGATCGACGGCGTCGGCCCGCGCTACTGCCCGAGTGTGGAAGACAAGATCAACCGTTTTGCCGGCAAGGACAGCCACCAGATTTTCCTGGAGCCCGAGGGCCTGTCCACCCACGAGATTTACCCCAACGGCATCTCGACCAGCCTGCCTTTCGACATCCAGTACGCGCTGGTGCGCTCCATGGCCGGCATGGAAAACGCCCACATCCTGCGGCCCGGTTATGCCATCGAGTACGACTATTTCGACCCGCGCTCACTGAAGTCCAGCTTCGAGACCCGCCAGATCGCCGGCCTGTTCTTCGCCGGCCAGATCAACGGCACTACCGGCTACGAGGAGGCCGCGGCGCAGGGCCTGTTCGCTGGCGTCAATGCCGCGCTGCAGTGCCAGGGCCAGGACGCCTGGTTGCCCAAGCGCGACGAGGCCTACCTCGGCGTGCTGGTCGATGACCTGATCACCAAGGGTGTGACCGAGCCTTACCGCATGTTCACCAGCCGGGCGGAGTTCCGCCTGATGCTGCGCGAGGACAACGCCGACATGCGCCTGACCGAAAAGGGCAGGGAACTGGGCCTCGTCGATGATGCGCGCTGGGATGCCTTCAACCGCAAGCGCGACGCTGTTTCACGTGAAACAGAACGCCTGCGCTCCATCTGGGTCAATCCGCGCAGCCTGCCGGCGGCCGAGGCCGAGCGCGTGCTGGGCAAGGCGATCGAGCATGAATACAACCTGCTGGACTTGCTGCGCCGTCCCGATGTGGACTATGCCGCGCTGATGTCGCTGGAGGGCGGCAAGTACGTGAACCCGGATCTGGCCCCCAGGGATGCCGAAGGTGTTCCACGTGAAACATCGGCCGCCGCCGACCTGGCGCGCAGCGTGATCGAGCAGATCGAAATCGCGGTCAAATACGCCGGCTACATCGACCTGCAGAAAACCGAGGTTGAACGGGCCTCGCACTACGAGAACCTCAAGCTGCCGGCGGACCTCGATTACCTGCAGGTCACGGCCCTGAGTTTCGAGGCGCGCCAGACCCTGGCCAAACACCGGCCCGAAACCCTGGGACTGGCTTCGCGGATTTCCGGTATCACGCCGGCCACGATCTCGCTGCTGCTGGTGCACCTGAAAAAGAACCTCTGGAAAAACACGGTTCCGCTCAAAACCACTGAACAGGCCGACGCCTGATGCGGCCGCGCGAACAGGAGCTGCGCACCGGACTGGCTGCGCTGAAGCTGGACTTGAGCGACGGGCAGGTCGGCCAGTTGCTGGACTATCTGGACCTGATTGCCAAGTGGACCCAGGTCTACAACCTGACGGCGGTGCGGGATCCGGCCGAAATGCTGACGCACCACCTGCTCGACAGCCTGGCGGTGATCGCTCCCCTGCGGCGACACCTCGCACAGGCCGGACTGAGCCGGGCCAGCCTGCTGGATGTCGGGTCGGGCGCGGGCTTGCCCGGCGTGGTGATCGCGATCTGCTGCCCGGAGGTGGCGGTCAGCTGCGTCGACACGGTGGCCAAAAAAGCCGCGTTTATCAAGCAGGCGGCGCTGGCCCTGAAGCTGCCCAACCTGACCGGCCTCCACGCCCGGGTCGAAACCATTCGCCAGCCTTTTGATGTGATCTGCTCGCGGGCCTTCGCGTCGCTGCACGATTTCACGCAATGGTCGGCCGGCGCGCTGGCGCCGGAAGGTGTCTGGCTGGCCATGAAGGGCAAACACCCGGCCGATGAAATCAGCGCGCTGCCGGCTTCGGCCCAGGTGTTTCACGTGGAACAGTTGCAGGTGCCCGGGCTGGATGCCGAGCGCTGTATTGTCTGGATGTCTCAAAAAACCACGGTCTGAGCGGGCCCCGCCGCGATTTCCGGCGGGAAACGCCAGGAGGGCCCGGCCCCCTGACGTAAACTCACGCCTCACTCCGGGGATTTTTATGCTGGGCTCCTTTGCTGGCGTCGCTGACTACGGCGCTTTTGTCATCGCCATCCTTGTTTTTTTGCTGATTCCTGGCCCCGGCAACCTGGCGCTGATCACCTCCACCAGCAAGGGCGGTATTCCCGGCGGACTGGGCGCCACCTTTGGCGTGATCGCCGGGGACCAGGTCCTGCTGTGGGCAGCGGTGGCCGGCGTCTCGGCGGTGATGGCCGCCTACCCGACGGCTTTTCATGTGGTCCAGTGGGCCGGCGCGGTCTACCTGGCCTGGCTGGGCATCAAGATGCTGATGGCCAAACCCGGCGACGCACCCATCCTGCAAATCAAGCCGCGGCACTACTTCCGCCAGGCCCTGCTGATCACCTTGCTCAATCCCAAGGCGATTGTTTTCTACATGGCCTTCTTCCCGCTGTTTGTCGACCCGAAACTGCATCAGGGCGTGAGCACCTTCGCGGTGATGGCCGCGACGATTGCCGGCCTGACCTTTCTGTATGGCCTGACGTCCGTGTTGCTGACCCACTTTCTCGCCGAGCGCATCCGCTCCAGTCCCAAAATCACCAGCCTGCTGAACAAGGCGGCCGGTGTGTTCCTGATTGGCTTCGGCATCAAGCTGGCCGTCTCCAAATAATCCGACCTCCAACCAGAAGAACAAGATGGCCAAGATATTCTGTATTGCCAACCAAAAGGGCGGGGTCGGCAAAACCACGACGACAGTGAACCTGGCCGCCGGACTGGCCAAGGTCGGCCAGCGGGTGTTGATGATCGACCTGGACCCGCAGGGCAATGCGACCATGGGTTCCGGCGTGGACAAACGCACGCTGGAACTGACGGTGTACGACGTGCTGCTCGAATCGGCCTCGATCGCCGAAGCGCGTGTGCACAGCGAAAAGTGCGGCTATGACGTGCTGGGCGCGAACCGCGAGCTGGCCGGCGCCGAGGTTGAGCTGGTCGAGGTCGAACGTCGCGAAAAACGGCTGAAACTGGCGCTGGCCGCGGTGGCTGACAACTACGATTTTGTGCTGATCGACTGCCCGCCGTCGCTGAGCATGCTGACCCTCAACGGCCTGTGTTGCGCCCACGGCGTGATCGTGCCGATGCAGTGCGAGTACTTTGCGCTCGAGGGCCTGACCGACCTGGTCAACACCATCAAGCAGGTGCATGCCAACCTGAACAAGGACCTGGCCATCATCGGCCTGCTGCGTGTGATGTTCGATCCGCGCATCACGCTGCAGCAGCAGGTCAGCGACCAGCTCAAGCAGCATTTCGGCGACAAGGTCTTCAACACCGTGATTCCGCGCAATGTGCGGCTGGCCGAAGCGCCGAGTTACGGCCTGCCCGGCGTGGTGTTTGATCCGGCCTCCAAGGGCGCCCTGGCCTTTGTCGCGTTTGCCGAAGAGATGGTCCAGCGCATCAAGGTCATGTGATGGGTGTTTTCAAGCCAAACAGGCCTCCAGCCCATGTCGGGCAAGGGCTGACAGCTCCTGAAATGATAGCAAGCAGGGCGGGCGGGCGATGAATGCGTCGAATGTGCTGATCCTGCCGGGCTGGCAAAACAGCGGCCCGGCCCACTGGCAAAGCCGGTGGGAAGCGGCGCATGGTTACCAGCGCGTCGAGCAGCACGACTGGATGCAGCCGCTCCGCGGTGACTGGATCGCGCGGCTGGAAGACGTGATCCTCGGCAGCGATGAAGACGTGGTGTTGGTCGCGCACAGCCTGGGCTGCATCCTGACTGCGGCCTGGGCGGCGCACTCGCGCAACACGCACCGCGTCAAGGCCGCGCTGCTGGTGGCGCCGCCCGATGTGGACCGCGAGGAAGTGCGGCAGATGCTGACGAGCTGGGCGCCGGTGCCGATGTTGCGCCTGCCGTTTGCGTCGGTGCTCGTCGCCAGCAGCCGCGACCCGTATTGCCGCCCCGACCGCGCGAAAGAGTTCGCCGCGGCCTGGGGCGCCGAGTTTGTCGATGCCGGCCCGCTGGGCCATCTCAACGCCGACAGCGGCCTGGGTGACTGGCCCGAGGCGCATGTCCGGCTGCAGCGCCTGCAGGCGTTGCCGGGCCAGCGCACATGAAGCCAGGTCTGCTGGTTCTGGCCCTGGTGGCCGCGCTGTCGGCGCCGGCGCGCGCCGAGCCCGACGAAGAGCGCTTGGGCAAATCGCTGAACTACCCGCTGGGTACGGCGGCCACCTGGTACAACAACCCGAACCGTGTCGGCGCCTGGTCGGCGCTGGACAAGGTGCCGGGTGTGTCCACACGTGCGGTAGCGCGCGGGCCGCAGGCCAGCGCCTTGCCGCAGGCCGCGCAGCCGGCCGCCATCAGCTACCGCTACCGCAACATCCGCTACACCCTGGCCGACTACCTCGAGCGCCAGCGCGCCACCGGCCTGCTGGTGCTCAAGAACGGCGAGATCGTCGCCGAACATTACCGTTATGGCCGCAGGGACGATGCGCGCTTCCTGTCGTTCTCGATGGCCAAAAGCGTGACATCGCTGCTGGTCGGCCAGGCCCAGGCGCGCGGCCTGATCGCCTCGCTGGACGACCCGGCTGAAAAATATGTGACGGCGCTGGCCGGCAGCCCCTACGGCGCGACCACGATTCGCCAGTTGCTGCGCATGAGCTCCGGCCTGACCTTCACCGAGCGTTACGACGGCACGGACGACATCGCGCGGCTGTCGCGTGCCGGCGCCGGTGCGCGCGGTGCCGGCACGCCGGTGGACGTGTTGCGCTCGATCACGGCGCGCCACAGCGCCCCCGGCGAAAAATTTGTGTATGCCAGTGCCGAGACCGATGTGCTGGGCCGCGTGCTGGCGGCGGCCAGCGGGAAAACCGTGGCCGAACTGACCAGCGAATGGCTGTGGAAACCGATGGGCGCCGAACACGATGCTTTCTGGCGCATCTCGGGTGACGGCCAGGAGCAGTCTTACGGCGCCTTCAATGCCAGCCTGCGTGACTGGGGCCGGCTCGGCCTGCTGCTGGCCAACGGCGGCAAGGCAGGAACGCAGCAAGTGCTGCCGCCCGACTACCTGCTGGATGCCACCGACGCTGCGCGCCAGCCGGAAGCGTTCAAACCGCGCAAGGCCACGCCGTATTTCGGCTACGGCTACCAGTTCTGGCTGTTGCCGATGAAACAACGCACGTTTGCGATGCAGGGCATCCACGGCCAGGGCATTTATGTGCAGCCCTCGTCCGGCCTGGTGATGGTGCTGACCTCGGTCTGGGAAGGCGCCAGCGGGCGCCAGGATGTCCAGCCTTATGAAGAACGTGATGCCTTGTGGCGTGGCGTGTTGCAGTCGCTGGGCGGCGACACGGCCGAATAAACAACCGAATACGAAACGAAGGAAAAGACCATGGTCACCAAAAAACCCAAAGGCCTGGGCCGCGGCCTGCAGGCCCTGCTGGGCCCCACCGTCGGCGAGTCGGCCAATGTGCTCGAGAACGGCGCCAGCAGCGCGAGCAGCCCGGGCCAGCCGGCCTCGCTGCTGCTGAGCGACCTGGTGGCCGGCCAGTACCAGCCGCGCACCCGCATGGACGAGGGCGCGCTGTACGAACTCGCCGAATCGATCAAGGTGCAGGGCATCATGCAGCCGATTCTGGTTCGCCGCCTGAGGTCGGGCGCCAACGACGGCAAGTACGAAATCATTGCCGGCGAACGGCGTTTCCGCGCCGCGAAAATCGCCGGCCTGGACAGCGTGCCGGTGCTGGTGCGCGATGTGCCCGACGAGTCGGCGGCCGCGATGGCGCTGATTGAAAACATCCAGCGCGAGGACCTGAATCCGCTGGAGGAAGCCCAGGGCCTGCAGCGCCTGGTCAAAGAGTTCGGCCTGACCCATGAACTGGCGGCGCAGGCGGTGGGCCGCTCGCGCAGCGCGGCGTCCAACCTGCTGCGCCTGCTGAACCTGGCCGATCCGGTGCAGACCATGCTGATGGCCGGCGACATCGACATGGGCCATGCGCGCGCGCTGCTGAGCCTGGACCGCGCCACCCAGATCACCGCCGGCAACCAGATCGCCGCGAAAAAACTGTCGGTGCGCGAAGCCGAAAGCCTGGTCAAGAAACTGGGCGCCGAGTTTTCGCTGAAGCCGCAGAAGGCCGCCAAGGAAAAGTCGCGCGACACGCGCCGTGTCGAGGAAGAACTGGCCGACCTGCTGATGGCCGACGTCGAGGTGCGTGTGAAGAAGCAGGTCAAGCGCAACGGCCGGCGTGAGGACATGGGCGAGGTGGCGATCCAGTTTGCATCGATGGAGGAGCTCAACGGCCTGATCGAGCGTCTGCGCGGCGGAAAATAGGGAGCGGCCTCTTCTGGTTTCGACGGCGCGGGTGCGTCGGCGTCCTACGTCAGGAGGGGGCGGTACAGGCGGGTGCCAGGCCGGGCCCGCAGTCATCATGGCGGCATTGAAAATTTTCAGGCCGACGCATGAACCCCACCGCCTTCCAACCGATTTCCCGCCCCTCTCTGGCACTGCTGGGCAGCGAGCCCTGGCGCGCTGCCTTTGAATTTGTGCAGCACAAAATCGCCCGCAAGGCGCCCACGCGCTCCGGCGACGGGCATCCGGTGATCATCTTCCCCGGCCTGGCCACCGATGGCGGGGCGGTGGCGCCGCTGCGCGACCATTGCGCCGCGCTGGGCTACAGCGCGATGGACTGGGGTCGCGGCTTCAACACCGGGCCGCAGGGCGATATCGACAGCTGGCTGGCGGAACTGGCCGAGCATGTGTCGGCTCTGCTCGCCGGCTATTCGCAGCGCGCCACGCTGATTGGCTGGAGCCTGGGCGGGATTTATGCGCGTGAGCTCGGCAAACTGCTGGCACCGCAGGTGCGTCAGGTCATCACCATCGGCACCCCGTTCAACGCCACCGGCGACCACACCCACGTGGGTTGGCTGTACCGGCTGCTCAGTGGCGCCCCGGCCGAGATGGACCCGGTTCTGGCCGGACGTTTGCGCACACCGCCGCCGCTGCCGACCACCTCGATTTACAGCCGGGCGGACGGGGTGGTGGCCTGGCAGAGCTGCTGCCATGCGGCGCCGGGCGGCCAGGTGCGGGACATCGAAGTCAGGGGCAGCCACATCGGCATGGGCTGGAATCCCGAGGTGTTGCGTGTGGTCGAAGGCCTGTTGCGCACCGGTTCGCGCACCGGCGCCTGAGGCTGCGACACGCTTCCGGAAAGCCCCGGCGCTGCCTGGCCTTGTCGGCATCAAAATGGCCACTGGCCCATGACTGGCAGGCGCCAGCAGCTACAAAATTCATAGCAATGCAGATGGCCGGCCGGCTGCCGCACGCCAGCGTGCGAACCGGCCAGCGGCTCAACGATAGCGGTTGAAAAACGCGATCATGCGTCCGGTCGCGTCTGCCGCAATCCCCGCGTCATACCGGTAGGTCATGGTCTGGCCGCTGGTGGTGCGGTAGACAAAACCATTGTTTTCCGCCTTGTCCCAGGCGTGGGTGGTGCCGGGGTAGATGTGCCAGTGCACATCCTTGCCGGCGGACTTCATCTGCTCCAGCAAGGGGAAGCAGCTGGCGGGCGGTGTTTCGATGTCGAGTTCGGCCATCAGCAGCAGGATCGGACGGTCGCTGTCGGCGGACAACATCGGCATGTAGGTCGCCTGGGACTGGCCGCCGGCGTAGGGCGCGGCGATGGTGCAGCTGCCGTAGTTGGCGACCGTGGCGCGAAACCGCGAAGGGGACTTGAACTCCTGCGCGCCCTCGGGGCTGGCCAGCAGGGCGGCGGCCATGCCGCCATAGGAATAACCGGTCTGGAAGATGCGGGTCTTGTCGATGTAGGGCAGCGTGAGCAGGTGGGCGAGGGCGTCGTAGGCGTCCTTGGCGAACTCGGCCGGCAGCGGTTCATTGACGCCGGTTTTGTAGCCACGCGGGCCAAAGGTGTCGACCACCAGCACCGCGAAACCGGCATCGATCAGGGCTTTGGCATGCACCCGCAGGTGTTCGGACACGCCCTTGGTCGTGCTGATGACCACCGCGGGGAAGGGGCCGTTGCCTTCGGGGGCGTACACCTTGTTGGCCAGCGACTGCACGCGGGTGAAGGTGCCCAGTGTCCCGCGCTCGGGCTCGAAGCCCAGCGGCTTGGCATTGACCAGCCAGCGCATTTTGGCCGGATCCAGCGCTGCGCCCTCGATGCCGCAATCGCGCCGCAGCATGGCACCTGCCAGCGGGCCAGCGCCATACGGGTCGGACAGTTTTCGGGTGCTGGCCAGCGCCATCGTGACCTGAACCGCTGCCTGCCTTCTTTCAGACTCCGACATCCGGCAATAGACAGTCAGATCCGGAAATTTGCTGCGGACATTGTCATAAATGAGCCGGACTTCGGCTTCGCTGGCAGCGTGGGCAGTCGGAGCCGGCAGGGTCGACAGGGCCAGGAGCAGCAACGCCAGCAAACGCAGGGAGGTGAAGGTGGGCATCAGGCGGTTCCGGAATACGGGAATGGGAATAAAGAAGCCGGCGACAGCCGGCTGGTTTCATGGGGCGTTCAGCCAGGTCTCAGCCGCCGCGGCACTCGCGACCGACTTTCTGGCCGGCTTCACCGCCGATGGCTTGCGGATTGCCCTTGAGTTTGCCGGCGCCCATCAGGCCCATCACGGCGTCGGTCGAGGCCTTGCGGATGCCGTCAGGCCCTTTCTGACACAGCGACTTGAGGTCGGGGTTGGCCGCCTTGATCGCCGTGACCACGGCATCGACCTCGGCAGGATCGGCCCCTTGCGCGATGACCGGCAAGGCCACTGCCAAAACGCTGACCGCCAGCAACTGTTTGAACATGTCTTCTCCCAGGGTTGTTAATGACAGATTCATCCTAACAAGCGGCATTTAAGATTCAAACCCCATATTCATGTTAGCCCAGCGCTCCAGGGCTTGAGGATCACCAGCAGCGCCACCGCGGTGATCGCAGCCAGCGTGATGCCGGGCACCCAGCGCACGGAACCCGGCAGCTGCGTCCGCTGCCCGGCCAGCAGCCGGCGCAGGCTGGCCGACTGGTTGCCATGCAGGCCCGACAGCACAAACACGATCACAAACTTGGTCCACAGCCAGGGCGCGCTGTACCAGCCGCCCAGCACCAGCAGCGTCAGGCCCAGCACCCAGACCAGCGCCAGCGCCGGCGTTGTGATCCACCTGTCCCAGCGGTAGAGGGCAGTGAGCAGCGGCTCCCCGGCCGCTGGCGCAGCGTGTTTGCGTTGCGCCGCCAGCACCACTGACAGCGCCAGCATGCCGCCCACCCAGGCCAGCACGGCGGCCAGGTGAAAAGACTTGATCAACAGATACAGCATGGTGCCCCCAGGTGCGAATCGGGCCCGAACGGATGCGGCCGACCGCCCAGAGTGTAAGGACGCCAGCGCGGGCGGACCGGCCCACCACCGCTGGTGTGCTTGATGCGGGCAGCGCACAGACCCCCGCAAACGCGGGGGTGACGGCGGCCGGAGCCTCCGTTATCGTCACCAAATGTTACGTTTTGATGCCCGAACCCTGCCATGAAACACCTTGCCCCCTGCCTGTTGATGCTGGCTGCCTGTCCCATGGCGGCCGCCCAGACGCTGGAGCGCGTCAAGCTCACCGACAACGACCTCAGTTGCCAGCAGATGTATGCCGAGACCCGGCAAATGGAGGACGTCATCAGGCTGGCCGGGCCCGGCCAGCCGCCGGCGCCCGCCGTGGCGGCCGCGCCGCTGGCGCCGGCCATGCCCCTGTCGGCAGTGCAGCAGGCGGTGCTCAACCATCCCAACAACGCCAACCTCACACCGGAACAAAAAGCCACGCTGATCGCCCAGACCGGCATGGCCGAAGCGCGTGGCAACGCCGCCGTCGGCGCGCTGTATGCCGGCGCGCCCAGCGCCGCCGCGCTGCATGGCGCGGTGGCCAGCGATCCCGGCGTGCAGGCGGCCATCGCCCGGGCGCGGGCCTCGGGCATGTCGGAAGCGCAGATTGCCGCCACCGTCGGTGTCGGCATGCAGCGCAGCGGCCTGCCCGCGCCGCTGCTGGCGGGCCCTGCCGCTGCGCAGGCCGGCGGCCTGGCCAGCATGTTCGGTGCGCTGGCCGGCATGGGCGGCGCCAGGCCGGCGGCCGCTGGTGCCCCCGCTGCGGCGCCTGTGGCTGCGTCCGGCCCTGCCGGCCTGGGTGCCCAGGCCGCGGCACGCAAGGCGCACCTGACCAGCCTGTTTCTCGCACGGGGCTGCAAGCTGACAGAGGTCATCAAGTAAGCCCTTGCTTATCGTTCCATCCCCTTTTTGAAAGACTTGCCATGAAACTGATCCCTTTGGCCGCCGCCCTGGCGCTGTGCGGTGCAGCCGCCCAGGCCCAGACCATAGAACGCGTGAAGATGAGCGACAACGACCTGAGTTGCCAGCAGGTGTATGACGAGATCAGGCAAATGGAGGCGGTGGTGACCCGTGTCAGCGCACCGCCGGCCACTGCCGCCGCAGACCCGGCGGCGGGTAACCCGGCCGTGGGCGCGCAAATGGCTGGCGCGGTGGCGCAGCAGGCGCTGGCGACCAGTGGCTTCGGTGGTTTTGGCGGTTTCGGCGGCATGCTCAGCGGACTGGTGCAGGCGGCCACTGCGCAACAGGCCCAGCAACAGGCCGCTGCCCAGCAAAGCGGCGCGCTGCAGGCGCAGCAGAATGCGGTGTTGATGCAACAGGCCCAGGGGCGCAAGGAACACCTGACCACGGTATTCCTGTCCAAAGGGTGCAAGATGAGCGACGTCGCCAAATAATCCTGTCCATGCTGACTTCCGCCACGCCGGCCAGCCCCGGCCTATTGATGTCGCCGCCCGCCGGGGCGGAGCCGGCGGTGCTGTCCGGCGATGGCCTGTTCGAGCGGGCGCTGATCGTTGAGGATCTCGACGAGCCACGCGCCTGGCTGGCCGATCTGCTGCCGCAGGCCCTGCCCAGCGTGCGCCAGGTCGATGCGGTGGCCACGCTGGCACTGGCGCGTGAACGCATGCGCGAACACGCCTATGGGCTGGCGCTGGTGGACTGGGGCTTGCCCGACGGCACCAGCGAAGGCCTGATCGCCGAACTGGTGGCGGCGCGGCCCGGCGCGGTGGTGATTGTGGCGACGATTCACGATGACGACATGCATGTGTTCCCGGCCCTGCGTGCGGGCGCTTCAGGCTACATCCTCAAATCGCAGCCGCAGGCGGTGGTGATGGCGCAGCTGCGCCGCATCGAACTCGGCGAGCCGGCGCTGTCGCCGTCGATTGCGGTGCGCGTACTGCAGCATTTCCGCGCCGCACAGGGCGCCTTGCCGGCTGCGCCAGGCGCAGGCCAGGCCGAACTGCGCCAGCTGACCGAGCGTGAGATCGATGTGCTGCGGCTGATTGCCAAGGGCTACAAGGCGCCCGAGGTGGCGGTGCTGCTGGGCCTGACGGCGCACACGGTGAGCAGTTATGTGCGCGACATCTACCGCAAGCTGGGCATCTCCTCACGCGCCGAGGCCACGCTGGAGGCGGCGCGACGCGGCCTGGTGGCTTGAGCGCCGCGGCCCTCAGTCGGCCATCGGCAGGACCAGGCGCATCAGGCAGCCGCTGGCGGGCAGGGGCCGGTTGAGCAGCTCCATCCGTGCGCCAATCTGCCCGGCGCGGTACGCCATGTTTTTCAGGCCACGCGCGCCACTGTGTGCGGCTTCGCCCGACAGGCCGGCGCCATCATCGGCGACCTCGATCTGCAGCAGGCGGGCGCCATCGGGGCCCGCCAGCACGCCGGCGCGCAGCGTCATCCGCTGCGCGCGCGAGTGCTTGACGACATTGGTGGTGGCCTCCTGCAGGATGCGCATCACATGCAGCGCGGCTTCGCTGCCGAGGTTCACCTGGTCCAGCGAGTCGTCCATCTGCCACTCAAGCACCACGCCGGCGGCCGCCAGTCGCGCGTCCCAGCGGTTGCGCCAGGCGGCCAGGGCCGCGGGCAGGTAGGCGCTGGTGTCGGTGCTGTCCATCAGCAGGCGCAATTCGTCGAGGCCGTCCTGCAGCGACTGGGCGAGCTGCTCGCGACTGAGCGCACCGCGCTCCACGCCGCGCAGCGCGGTCATCAGCTGCGCGCCCAGGCCGTCGTGCATCTCGCGCAGCAGGCGCTCGCGCTCCTGCACGCGCGCCGCCTCGCGCGCGCTGGCGATTTCCGTGTTGCGCAACTGGGTGTAGCTGAGTTCGAGCTCGCCTGACTTGGCGGCCACGCGCCGCTCCAGCTCCTCGTTGCTGCGTTCGGCGCGGCTCAGGGTCATCACCACATACTCGCCGGACATCAGCGCATAACCGACCAGCACCGCGACAAAGCCCCAGAACACCCAGGCATTGGAGGTGGGCGGCAGCGCGCCGCCGACCACCATCAGGTCGTGCACGACGCAGCTCAGCAGCACGGCCAGGCAGGCCAGCAGGGCCGCCGCATGACGCCGGGCCAGCAGCTGGCGCCGGCGCCAGATGGCCACACCCAGCCAGCAGACCATGCCGGTGCCGGCGATCTGCGCGACGCTGCGCGCGACAATGGCCCCGCGCTGCGCCATCTCTGCGGCGCCGAAGCCGATCAGCGCCAGCAGCGTGACGCCGGCCAGCACCGACAGGTAAAAACGCTTGCTGAAGCGCAGCAGGTGCAGCACGGCGGCGGTGATGGTGGCGGCGGCCAGCAGCGCGTACACCGCATTGAGTTGCTCATAGACCAGGGGCCGGCCGGGCACGGTGTTGTCGTAATAAATCAGGCCGCGCACGCCCCACAAGCCGCAGGCCGCCGCCAGCCACAGCAGGTTCAGGTCGCGCCGGCGCGGCAACCACAGCAACAGCGCCATCAGGCCCAGCACCAGCACCACGCCCGAGGCGGCATCGGCATAACCGACGACTTCACGCACGGCATCGGTGTGCCGCGGCAGCAGGGCATGGGTGGGGCCCAGCGCCAGTTGCACCAGGCCGGTGGCGATATACGGCAGGGTCTGCAGCTCGATGGACACGCGGGTGGCTCCGGCGGGCAGTGCAAACAGCGCCGGAATGCGGCCGTTGTAGCTGCTGTCCGGTTCGGCGGTTTCCTCGCCGGCGGCGCCGGGCCCGGTCTGCGCGCGCTGGTTGGCGCTCAGCAGCCGCAACGGCACACCGCCGGCTTCCACCCGGTAGGGCGCGCCGGCCCGGAAAATCCACAGCGCCGCCGCCGGCACCTGGGCGCAGGCACTGACATCGATCTCGTAGCGGATGCGCAGCCGCTCGCTGCGCAGGGCCAGCGGCAGCTGGTCCGGCACGCTGACCTGCGCCGGCCCGATCCCGGCTGGCGCGCCGGTGGACAACAGCACGCTGCGCTGCACCGCGGCCACGGCCTGCGTCCCGGTGCACGGCGCCGGCGCGGCGACAGCGCTGCCGGCCGCCAGCCCGGCCCAGGCGAAGGCCGCGATCAGCCGCTGCCAGCGCAATCCCGTCGCCGCCACGGTTTACAGGCTGAAGATCTTGCCCGGGTTCATGATGTTTTTCGGGTCCAGCGCGCGCTTGATGGTGCGCATCATGTCCACCGCGCCATCGCCGGCTTCGGTGACCAGGAAGTCCATCTTGTGCAGGCCGACGCCGTGTTCACCGGTGCAGGTGCCTTCCAGGTCCAGCGCGCGCTGGACCAGCTTGTGGTTCAGCGCTTCGGCGACTTCGCGCTCTTTCGGCAAGGTCGGGTCGATCAGGTAACCGAAGTGGAAGTTGCCGTCGCCGACATGGCCGACCAGGAAGTAGGGGATGCCGCTGGCATCGGCTTCGCTGACCGAGTCGAGCAGGCAGTCGGCCAGACGCGAGATCGGCACGCAGGTGTCGGTCGAAATCGCCTTGCAGCCCGGTCGTGACTGGATTGCCGCGAAGTAGGCGTTGTGCCGCGCGGTCCACAGACGCGTGCGTTCTTCCGGTGTGCTGGCCCATTCGAAGGCATTGCCGCCGAAGTCCGAAGCGATCTCCTGCACCGTCTCGGCCTGTTCCTTGACGCTGTTGGGCGAGCCGTGGAATTCCATCAGCAGCATCGGTTCTTCACGCAGGCCCAGCTTGCTGTGGGCGTTGACCATGCGCACGGTGTTGCTGTCGATCAGCTCGACGCGTGCGATCGGCACGCCGAGCTGGATCACCTGAATGGTGGTGCGCACCGCCGCCTCGATGCTCGGGAATGAGCAGATCGCGGCTGAAATGGCTTCGGGCAGCGGGTACAGCCTGACCGTGACTTCGGTGATCACGCCCAGCGTGCCTTCGCTGCCGACCATCAGGCGCGTCAGGTCGTAACCGGCCGATGACTTCTTGGCGCGGGTGCCGGTGCGGATGACGCTGCCGTCGGCCGTCACCACCTCCAGCGCCAGCACGTTTTCACGCATGGTGCCGTAACGCACGGCGTTGGTGCCGCTGGCGCGGGTGGCGCTCATGCCGCCCAGGGTCGCGTCGGCGCCGGGATCGATCGGGAAAAACAGGCCCGTGCTTTTGACCTCCTCGTTGAGCTGCTTGCGCGTGACGCCTGGCTGCACCGTGACGGTCAGGTCTTCCGCATTGATGGACAGCACCTTGTTCATGCGGCTGACGTCGATGCTGATGCCGCCCTGCACCGCCAGCAAGTGGCCTTCGAGCGAGGTGCCGACGCCGAACGGAATCACCGGCACCTTGTACTGGCTGGCCAGCCTGACCGCATCGGCGACATCGGTGGTGTTTTCGGCAAATACCACGGCGGCCGGCGGCGGCACCGCGAACGAGGATTCGTCGCGGCCGTGCTGCTCGCGCACCACCAGCGCGGTGGAGCAGCGCTCGGCAAACCGCGCCTTCAGCGCGTCGATCAGGGCAGAGGGGGTTTCACGCTGCTGGATGTCTGGCAGCAAATGGGCGGGCAAGGGTGCGTTCATGGGGTCTCCAGGGTCCAGCGCACAGTTTACGACGTGTGCCCGGTCCTGTCTGCGGGGCTGTCTCGCGGTCGGCACGCCCCGCCGCCGGTGCTCAGGAGTTGGCGGCCTGGCTGAACTTCTCGAGGGAGATAAAGCGGTCGCGGTTGCTGTCGATCTGCTCGAAACGCTGCGCCACCGCGGGGAAACGTTCGGCCTCCTGGCGGCTGAGTTTGCCGTCCTGGTTGACATCGGCGCGTTTGAAGGCGGCTTCCAGGTCCTGCGGCGTCGCGCGGTTGGCCGGGATGGCGGCGCCGGGCGCGGTCTGCGCGCGCACCGCGGCGGCGGTGCCCAGGGTCAGCAGCGCCAGCAGCAGCACACTGCGCTTGTCGAAGTTGAAGAAGTTGGGAATAGAATGTTTTTGAACCCGCATGCAACGATCCTTGTAATGAAAGAGCGCCCATTGCAGCGCAGCCGGTGGCGTGCCGCCAGCACTTTTGCAGGGCGTTGCATCGCTGACATCCGGACCGACCCGCACACATTTTCTTGCTTCACGTAACGCGGCCTGCGGGCCACCTTGCGATCACCATCGACACATCATGGCCAACCGACTTTCCCAGATCGCCACCCGCACCGGTGACAACGGCACCACCGGCCTGGGCGACAACACCCGCGTCTCCAAGAACAGCCTGCGCGTGCACGCCATGGGGGATGTCGACGAACTCAACTCAAACATCGGCGTGTTGCTGTGTGAAGAGATGCCGGTCGGTGTGCGCGAGCTGCTGGTCGAGGTGCAGCACCAGCTGTTCAACCTCGGCGGCGAGTTGTCGATTCCGGGCTTCGAGCTGCTCAAGCCGGAAGCGGTGATCGTGCTCGACGAAGCGCTGGAAACCTACAACGCCACCTTGCCGCGGCTGGCCGAGTTCATCCTGCCGGCCGGTTCGCGCGCCGCGGCGCTGGCGCATGTCTGCCGCACGGTGGCGCGCCGCGCCGAGCGCGCGGTGGTGGCGCTGGACCAGGCCGAGACCCTGAAAGAATCACCGCGTCTTTACCTGAACCGCCTGAGTGACTTGCTGTTTGTGCTGTCGCGCGTTCTCAACCGCATGAACGGCGGCGACGATGTGTACTGGAAAAGCCAGCGGATGGCCAGGGCTTCGGCGACCTGAGCGGGCCTCGTTGCGCCGACCTGGGTTCTTACCTGAGTTGCGCCCACTGCTGCGGCAACACGCGTGCCACCACGGTCCAGCGCGTGCCGTCCGGGCGCAGGATGGCAGCTTCGCCCTCGGCCAGATGCGGCGGACCCGCGATGGCCCGGAACGGCGTGCCGTGCCCGATCAGCCAGCGGTTGCTGCCGGCCGTCACCGGGCCGGCCAGCAGGCGCCTGAGTCCGGGATAGTCGCCGGCCGTGCCTTCGCGCAGGCTGTTGTCGGGCGCGACGCGGCCCAGCATCAGTTCGGCGGTCTCCAGCGTGCGGCACATCGGGCTGGCCAGGGCCTGCGGCGGCGGCAGCTTCAGCGCCGCGATGCGCCGCCCGATCTCACGCGCCTGGCTGCGGCCCTGGCTGGACAACATGCGCTGGTTGCCGCAGTCGGCATAGTCGCGCATGCCGGCGTCGGTTCTGGAAAAGTCGGTGGCGGTGTGGCGAAAATAAATCACGTAGCCGCCCTGGCGCAAGGCGCTGGCCAGCTTTGGCAGCGCCACCGCCTGCGCGTTGTCTGGCGCCGAAGAGACGCCCGGCTCAGGCCCTGGCTGGGCTGTGGCGACCGACAGCGCGAGCAGGCCTGCGGCCAGCGGGGCGAGGCGCTTGAGCCCCAAAAAACCGGGCGGCGAGAGAAAGTGCATCAATGATGGATCCCGGCGGGCGCGGTTTGGTTCCGGTTCGGGCGCTGGCTTTTAGCTATCAAAAATATAGCTTCATCCCCTTGGCGGACATGGGCTGAGGGCTGATTCGGCTTGTAAACGGCGTTACCTGGGCAGCAGCATCGCCATCGTGATGCGCGACACGCAGGTCAGCTCACCGGCGTCGTTGCGCAACTCGATGGCCCAGACCTGGGTGCTGCGCCCGATGTGCACCGGGCGGGTGATGCCGGTGACCCACCCGCTGGTCGTGCCCTTGAGGTGATTCGCATTGATGTCCAGTCCCACGGTGCGGTGGCCCTCGGGCGCGGCAAAGGCGGCGCCGCACGAGCCCAGGGTTTCGGCCAGCACCACCGCCACGCCGCCGTGCAGCAGGCCATAAGGCTGGCGCGTGCGCTGGTCCACCGGCACGCGGGCGCGGATGAAGTCGTCGCCGACCTCGAGGAACTCGATGCCCAGGTGCGTCACGGCGCTGTCGGCATTGTTCAGTGTCAGCAGTTCCACGGAGATCGGTCTCTTCCACACAGTCATGGCATATCCAGAAGGCTTGAATGCCCTGACTATAAAGAGATTGCCGCCTACAGTGCCGTCGCCGGGCCATGCCTAGACTTGCCTGTAAGCTGGGGACAGGGACAAGCAAAGGACAAGCATGCGGGTCAGAAACAAATGGATGGTGGGCGGCGGCGTGCTGCTGGCCCTGCTGGTGGGCGGCTGGCTGGCGCTGCTGCTGTGGTTGCCCAGTGACGAGGAACTGGCCGCCAGGGCTTCCGCGGAACTGCAGGCCCGGCTCGGCGTGCCGGTCGAGGTCGGTTCCCTGGGCTGGCGGCTGTTCCCGGTGCCGGCGGTGGTGGTGCAGGACGTGGCGACGCGCCAGACCCCGCCCATCACGCTGAAGAAGCTGACGATCCATCCCAGCCTGCCGGCGCTGCTGGACGGCCGCTTGCAGTTTGACCGTGCCGAGCTCGAGGGCGCGGTGCTGCCGCAACTGTCGTTGCGCGCGCTCGACAAAGGGCCGGGCATGGCGCAGGCCAGCCCGGATGCCACCGTGCTCGATCGCCTGGTGTTCCGTGATGTGACCTGGATCTCCCGCCGCGGCATGGCGGTGGTGTTTGAAGGCGAAGTTGATTTCGACCCGGCCTGGCGCCCGCGTGAAGCCCATCTGCGCCGGCCCGGCGTGTCGCCCGTGACCGACCTGCGCCTGAGCCGGCAGGGGCGGGAAGACCGCTGGACTACGCAGATCCGGGTCGGCGGCGGCACGGCCGATGGCGAAGTGCAGATCAAGACCCGCGACAAGGGCCGGCTGCGCCTGGAAGGCACGCTCAAGCCTCAGGGCGTCGAGATCGCCGCTGCGATGGCCGCCTTCAACCGCCGTTCCGTCATTTCGGGCGAGGCCTCGGGCGACACCTCGCTGCTGGCCGATGGTGACACCGTGGGTCAACTGGCGCAGAGCCTGCACACCAAAACCCTGTTCAGCATGCGCCGCGCCACGCTGCTGCGGGTGGATCTGGACAAGGCGGTGCGCAGCCTCGGCCGGGACTACGCCGGACAGACCCCGCTGGACAGCGTGACCGGCCAGATGGACACGCAAAACACGCCCCAGGGCATGGTGGTGACCTACAGCGGCGTCAAGGCCACCTCGGGGGCGCTGACCGCATCGGGCCAGGCCCGGATTGCCAACCGGCAGATCGAGTCGGAGTTTGCCGTCGACCTGGTCGATGGCGTGATCGGTGTGCCGCTGAAGGTGTCCGGCCCGTTCGAGGACGTCAAGGTGTCGGTCCCGACCGGTGCCGTCGCCGGCGCTGCGGTGGGCACGGCGGTGCTGCCGGGCATTGGCACCGCCATCGGCGCCCGCATCGGCGCCACACTGGGCAAAATGTTCAGCCCGGACCCGGCGCCCGGCAAACCGGCAGCTGCGCGCTCAGGAAAGCCCTAGCCGGGGCTGCCGCGTAAAGCCTGTGAAAACGCGGGCTTTCCCGGGCCGCGCCCGGGCGATGGGTGCTATATTTGTCGGCGGGTGAACTTCGCTGCCGTCGGTGGCGGGCGCATCCTTTTCGGTCCCTGTCAGCCTTACCCCGATCAGTCATGTCCCAGCAACCGTCCTCCAGCTCTTCTGCCGCCACGCCGTTGGTGCGGGCGCTCGACCAGAATGAGGCCGTCAAGGAAACCGTCGAGCAGTCGGCCAACGAGTTGCTGGTGATCAATGCCGTGCTCAAGCAGGAACTGCCCAACGAGGTGCAGGACGGCGAGGTGGCGCAGGCCTTGCGCAAAACCGACGAACTCGAGACCCGGATCCAGGAATCGGCGCAGGACCTGGCCCAGGTCAACCAGGTGCTGGCCCAGGAAATCGACGAACGCGCCGTGCTGGAGCGCGAACTGGCCAGGACCAAGGCCGCATTGGTCAAAGCCCGGTCCGAAACCGCCGACTAGGCTCAGCCCTTCGCCGCCGGCCGGCGGTTGAGCAGCGCGTACAGCAGGATCGCGCCAAA
>PNNC01000193.1 GCA_013824015.1 Polaromonas sp. | reverse complement strand
GCGATCGTGAGGTACTGCGGCGCCTGCGCGGCGGCCGGGTCGATGAACTGCGGCAGCAGGGCCGAGCAGAACAGGTAGCCCTTGGGATTGGTCGCCGCCACCAGGAAGGACTTCATGAAGATCGCCCGGCCGTTGCGCGGTGCGGCCGCCAGTTCGCCGGCCGGCAGCGCGAAGCCACCTTTGGACCTGAGCAAGCGCACGCCCAGCCAGGCCAGGTAAGCGGCGCCCACCCACTTGAGCACCGAGAACCAGAACTCCGAGGCCGCCAGCAGCGCGCCCAGGCCCAGCGCCACCGCGCCGACCAGCACAAAGTCCGAAGCCACCGCGCCCAGCATGCCGGGCACCGAGCGGCGCACGCCGTAACGCGAGCCATTGATCAGCGCCAGCAGCACGGTCGGGCCGGGCGTGGCGATCACGGCCAGCGCGACGGCGGCAAACAGCAGCAGGGCGGTGGCTGTCATGCGGCGGCCCCGCAACCGGCCGGCTTGAACACCCGTTCGCTGGACGCCGGATACTTCGCCAGCTTGTCGGCGGGCCGGCGCGGCCGGGCCAGCAGTTCACCACCGCAGTTGGGGCAGATGCCCTGCAGCTTGTTGCCGGCGCAGTCGCTGCAGAAGGTGCATTCAAAGGTGCAGATGCGGGCCTCGGCCGAGTCGGACGGCAGGTCGCGGTTGCAACATTCGCAGTTGGGGCGGAGTTGGAGCATGGCAAATCCTGATGCAAGGGGAGGGGTGGAAAGTGCTTGAATTTCGCAGGCTTGCGCCACATGTTACCGTTTGCAGGCTGTCTTTCGGGGCAGCTTTTCGCCCACCCTCACCAGACCCTTGCCATGACCACAGCCGCTCCCGCCACCCTCAAAATCGACTTTGTTTCCGACGTGTCCTGCCCCTGGTGCGTGATCGGCCTGAAGTCCCTCGAAGACGCGCTGGGCCGGGTTGGCGACAGCGTCAAAGCCGACATCCATTTCCAGCCCTTTGAACTGAACCCGAAGATGGCCCCCGAAGGCCAGGACATTGGCGAACACCTGGCCGAGAAATACGGCTCCACGCCCGAGCAGTCGCAGAAGAACCGCGAAATGATTCGCGCACGCGGCGCCGACGTCGGTTTTACCTTCAGCATGGACAAGCGCAGCCGCATCTACAACACCTTCGATGCGCACCGCCTGCTGCACTGGGCCGGTGAAGAGGGGCCCGGCCTGCAACTGGCGCTCAAAGAGGCGCTGTTCAAGGCCTATTTCACCGATGGCGACAGCCCGGGCTCGCACGAGGTGCTGGCGCGGGTGGCCGGTGAGGTCGGGCTCGATGTTGATCGCGCGAAGGCGATTCTCGCGTCGGATGAATATGCAGAGGCCGTGCGTGAACGCGAGAATTTCTATTTGCAGCACGGCATCCACTCGGTGCCGGCGGTGATCATCAATGACAAACACCTGATTTCCGGCGGCCAGCCGGCCGAGGTGTTCGAGCAGGCGCTGCGGCAGATTGCCGCGCAGCCTGGATGACGATCAGGTCTTGAGCGTGGCCGTCAGCGTGATCGAACCGACGCTGCCCAGCGCCTTGGACAGCGGGCAACCGCGCTTGGCCGCTTCGGCGATCTGCTGAAACTGACCGGCATCGATGCCGGGCACTTTCGCATCCAGCGTCAGCGTTATCCGGTCGATCAAAAAGCCGTCACCGTCGGGAATCAGGCTGACCTTGGCGGTCGTGTCCACTTGCTCGGTTGCATAACCGGCCTTGTCGCAAGCGAATGAAAACGCCATGGTGAAACAGGCGGCATGGGCCGCACCCAGCAGTTCTTCCGGGTTGGTGCCCTTGCGGTCGTCTTCAAAGCGGCTGCCGAAACCATAGGGGTAGGCTTTCAGCGCGTCGGTCTCGGTGCTGATCTGGCCCTGGCCTTGTTTGCCCTGGCCTTCCCAGTGAACGCTGGCGGTTTTTTCGGTCATGGTGTGTCCTTTGAATGATGATGTTGTGATGGAGGGCGGGCCACGGCTTGCGTGGCCACCTCTTCACTGTGCCGAGCTGGCGCGGGGCAGGGCGTGAGACATCATCGCCAGCGGGCGCTGGACTTCTCCTACGCGGGCCCGTTTTTCTAGAAGAACGTGCGCGAGAACGCTTCACGCCGCTTTTGCAGCAATGCTCTGCCTGACGTCTCACCGTTTGAACAAACAGGGACATCTCAAATCTGTAATACCTGCGAGCAGAACTGTGTATTAAAAAGCGCGGTCTACGCCCACTGCTACAAGCAATGCACCTATAGCGGCACAGCCAACGGCAAAGGCTCCCAATACGAAGCAGGCGATCAAAATCGCAGGCCTTACCCTTTTCCCCCGCTCTTGAATATAAGTACCGTACGGTATAAAAAGGAGAGCAGCGGCGATGGCGCCGATTAGAAAAAGGCTCAATGCACCTACTCCATAGGGCTTGAAACCGACAAGAATTTCGGGCTTCGACACTAGCGCTTGAAAGAAGCCCAGCATTGCGGCTACTCCTGCGCTATTCAATACGGCCAACCCCTTGACTCCGCTATTTACGACCGTGTGTCGTAACGTTTGAGTGACACGCCTGTCGTCTCTTAAAGATTTTTCCTCGTCAGTTAGCGAACCTACATCCTTGATTTTGGTTTTCCAACTCTTTTGAATGCCCATAGCGCCCCCGTGTTCGATCAATGATAAGAACACAGCCTATCTGATCATTTCATTGCGACAAGATCCTCTGGCAGATGTCGGTGAGCATGTGTCAAAGCGGCCGCCCTCAACTACAAATTCTTCACCAACACCAAACTCTTCCTGTTGATGTTGTACTTGCGCTTGCGGGCCTCCGGCAGCCAGTCGGGATCGACCTGCACAAAACCGCGCTTGATGAACCAGTGCATGGTGCGGGTGGTCAGCACAAAAATGCTTTTCAGGCCCATGCCGCGGGCGCGCTGCTCGATGCGTTTGAGGATGCGTTCGCCGTCGCCCTGGCTCTGGCTGTGCGGCGACACGGTGAGCGCCGCCATCTCGGCAGTCTTGGCTTCGGGGTAGGGATACAGCGCCGCGCAGCCGAAAATCACGCCGTCGTGTTCGATCACGGTGTAGTGGTCGGCGTCGCGTTCGATCTCGGTGCGGTCACGTTTGACCAGGGTGCCGTCTTTTTCAAACGGTTCGATCAGTTGCAGGATGCCGCCGACGTCGTCGGCGGTGGCCTCGCGCAGGCTCTCGAGTTTTTCGTCGATGACCATGGTGCCGATGCCGTCGTGCACATAAATTTCGAGCAGCAGCGAGCCATCGACCGCAAACGGCAGGATGTGGCTGCGCTCGACGCCGGACTTGCAGGCCTTCACGCAGTGCTGCAGGTAAAACGCGGTGTCGGTCGGCTGCGTCGGGTTGGGCAGGCTGGCCAGCAGTTTTTCGGCAGCGGCCAGCGGCAGCTCGGTGTCGATCGGGTTGTCCTCGCTCTCGGGCTGGTCCGGGTGGGTGCGGACGCCGGGAATTTCGGTCAGGAAGATCAGCTTGTCGGCCTGCAGCTCGATCGCCACGCTGGTGGCGACTTCTTCCATGGTCAGGTTGAAGGCTTCGCCGGTCGGTGAAAAGCCGAAAGGCGAGAGCAGCACCATGGCGCCGAAGTCCAGCGTGCGTTTGATGCCGGCGGTATCCACCTTGCGCACCATGCCGGAGTGTTTGAAGTCCACGCCATCGACGATGCCGACCGGCCGCGCGGTGATGAAGTTGCCCGAAATCACCCTCACGGTCGAGCCGGCCATCGGGGTGTTGGGCAGGCCCTGGCTGAAGGCGGCCTCGATTTCATAACGCAGCTGGCCGGCGGCTTCCTGCGCGCAATCCAGCGCAACGGTGTCGGTGATACGCATGCCGTGCGAGTACTTGGCCTCGTGGCCCTTGGCCGCCAGCTGTTCATTGACCTGGGGCCGGAAACCGTGCACGAGTACGATCTTCACACCCATGCTCTGGATCAGCGCCAGGTCCTGGGCCAGGTGCTGCAGCTTGCCGGCAGCGATCGCTTCGCCCGCAATGCCGACCACAAAGGTCTTGCCGCGGTGCAGGTGGATGTAGGGCGCCACCGAGCGGAACCAGGGCACAAAGGTGAAATTGAAGACCGCAGACATGGGCGCGCTTTCGGGTTGCAGGAGGGCCGGGGCCCGATGGCAGAGAGTGTAAGGGAGGCGCGGGTTTTCATTGACGCTCGGGACGGTTTGCGGCGCCGGCTTCGCCGGATAATGGCGCCATCCATGGACAAACTGGCCTACGGCTTCTGGGGGTGTTATTTCGGCACAACGGCGCTGATGCTGGCCGGCGCCGGGGTCGGCTTCACACGCTCGCTGCACCGGATTTCGCTCAATGCGGCCCTGTCCGCCGCCGCGTCGAGTTTCTTCGTGATTGCTTTTCTGGGCGGCTTACCGATCGCCGACGAGGACACGCTGCTGCGTTTTCTGGCGCATGTGGCGATGGCCGTCTCCATCATCCTGGCCTACCTGCTGTTTTCCATCGTGGGCGCGCTGGACCGGCGCCGCGCGCGCCGTGCCACGCAACTGGCGCTGGCGCTGCTGGGCGCGGGGGGTGTGATTCTGGGCTGGCAGTTGCCACCGGCGCAGGCGCTGGCGCTGGGTGTGGGCATTGCGGGCTGGCTGGGCCTGGCGGCGCTGGGCGTGGCCTTGCGCAGTGCCTGGCGCGGTGACCGGCTGGCCTGGCGCGCGGTGTTCGGCGTGTTTTTCATGCTGGTGGCGATGCTGGGCCTGAGCTGGATCGCGCTGGCACGCGGCCAGGTGCCCTGGCAGTTGCACGCGGTCAGCGCCCTGTCCGGCACGGCCTACCTGGTCATGATGGCGTCGGCGCTGTGGGTGCGTTATTCCTACCTGATCGAGCTCAAGCAGATCATGGCGCACGGTCCCAGCTACGACCCGGTGACGCGTTTGCGTTCCCACACCGAGACCGGCCAGATGCTGGGCAATGCCTTCAGGCGCCAGCATGACGAGCCCACGCTGCTGGGCGTGCTGGTGGTGAGCATCGGCAACCTGTATGCGCTCGAAAACCTGCATGGCAAGGCGGCGGTGAACCACGCGCTGTTTGTCTGTGCCGGCCGGCTGCGCCGTGCCGTTCCCCGCGACGTGGAACTGGGCCGTTTCGGCGAGGATGGTTTTGTGCTGCTGATGCGCGACTGCCGCGACAGCGGCAACCTGATCAAACTCGCGCACCTGGTGGCGGCGCGCCTGGGCAAGTCGGTGGTGCTCAACACCAGCCTCGATGAAGCCCGGCGCGAAAGCGAGCAAACCCGCTGGCGGGCGGACATCGGCGTCGGCGTGGTGATGGTGAGCGGTCGCCACGACACGGTTGCCGGCACGCTGGCGACCGCGCGCGCCATGTCGCGCACCGCGCTCAGTTATGCCAGCCGCGTGGCCTGGTATGACCAGGGCAGTGGCGAAGCGGTCGAGTTGCCGGCGCTGGAACACGCCTGATCCGGCGCCCGAATCCCTGCGCCAGCCGGGCCGGCGGGCTGCACCGATAATTGCCGCTTAATTCGCAGAAGCCCCACTTTGTCCCTGACCCCGCCTGTTCCCCTGAAGATCGATTTTCCCGAGTCCCTGCCGGTGTCCGGCAAACGCGAGGAAATCACTGCCGCGATGCTGGCGCACCAGGTCGTCATTGTCTGCGGCGAAACCGGCTCCGGCAAAACCACGCAACTGCCCAAAATCGCGCTGGCCATGGGCCGCGGCAAACTCAACTACCCGGCGGGCCAGGGCAAGCTGATTGGGCACACCCAGCCGCGCCGGATCGCCGCCTCCAGCGTCGCCAAACGGATCGCCGAGGAATTAAAAACCCCGCTGGGCGAGGTGGTTGGCTACAAGGTGCGTTTCCAGGACCGGCTCAGCCGCGACGCCTCGGTCAAGCTGATGACCGACGGCATCCTGCTGGCCGAGACGCAGACCGACCCGCTGCTCAAAGCCTACGACACCATCATCATCGACGAGGCCCACGAGCGCAGCCTGAACATCGACTTCCTGCTCGGCTATCTGCGCCAGTTGCTGCCGCGCCGGCCCGACCTGAAAGTGGTGATCACGTCGGCGACGATTGATGCGCAGCGGTTTGCCGACTACTTTGCGTCGAGCAAAGGGCCTGCGCCCGTCATCATGGTGTCGGGCCGGATGTTTCCGGTGGAGCAGCGGTATCGGCCGTTTGAAGAGTCGCGCGACTACGACCTCAACGATGCGATCGCCGACGGTGTCGATGAACTCTGGCGCAACCCGCACAGCGCCGGCGACATCCTGGTGTTTCTGCCTGGCGAGCGTGAAATCCGCGAGGCGGCCGACCACCTGCGCAAACACCTGGCGCACCAGCCGCTGTTTCGCAATGCCGAGGTGCTGCCGCTGTTTGCGCGCCTGTCGCAGGCCGAGCAGGACCGGATTTTTGACGGCCACACCGGCCGGCGCATCGTGCTGGCCACCAATGTGGCCGAAACCTCGCTGACGGTGCCGGGCATCCGTTATGTGATCGACGCCGGCACGGCGCGGGTCAAGCGTTACAGCTTTCGCAACAAGGTCGAGCAGCTGATGGTCGAGCCGGTGTCGCAGGCCGCTGCCAACCAGCGCGCCGGCCGCTGCGGCCGCGTGGCCGACGGCATCTGCATACGCCTGTACGACGAACAGGACTTCCTGGGTCGCGCTCGTTTCACCGACCCGGAGATCCTGCGCAGCTCGCTGGCGGCGGTGATTTTGCGCATGAAGGCGCTGCACCTGGGCACGATTGAAAGTTTTGCCTTCATCGAGCCGCCGCAGGGCAGGGCGATTGCCGACGGCTACCAGTTGCTGGCCGAGCTCGGCGCAGTGGACGATGACAATGAACTGACGCCGGTGGGCCGCAACCTGGCCCGGCTGCCGCTGGACCCGCGTGTCGGCCGCATGATCCTGGAGGCGCGCGACCGGCAGGCGCTGGACGAGGTGCTGGTGATCGCCAGCGCGCTCAGCGTGCAGGACGTGCGCGACCGGCCGATGGACAAGCAGGCCCAGGCCGACCAGCAACACGCCAAGTTTGACGACGAAAAAAGCGAGTTCACGGGTTACCTGAAGCTGTGGAAGTGGCTCGGTGATGTGCGCGGCGGGCACGGCACCGACCACAAGCTGTCGAACCGCCAGTATGAAAACCTCTTGCGCGAGAACTACGTCAACATCCGCCGGGTGCGCGAGTGGCGCGACATTCACTCCCAGTTGCACGCGGTCGTCGGCGAACAGAAATGGGTGCTCAATACCAAACCAGCCAGTTATGAGCAGCTGCACCTGTCCATGCTCTGCGGCCTGCTCGGCAACATCGGCATCAAGAGCGAGGAAGACGACTGGTACCTGGGCGCACGCGGCATCAAGTTTTACCGCCATCCCGGCGCGCGCCTGAGCAAGAAGCCGGGCCGCTGGATCGTCGCTGCCGAGCTGGTCGAGACCACGCGCCTGTTCGGCCGCGGCATCGCCAACATCGAGCCGCAGTGGGTGGAGCAGGTCGCCGGCCACTTGCTGAAGAAGCAGTTGCTGGACCCCCACTGGGAAAAAAAGGCCGCGCAGGTCACGGCGCTGGAGCGCGCCACGCTGTACGGCCTGGTGATTTACAACAGCCGGCGCGTCAATTTCGGCCGCGTCGATCCGGTGACGGCGCGCGAGATTTTTATCCGCGAAGCGCTGGTGGCCGGCAACTGGGACACCAAGCTGCCTTTTCTGCAGGCCAACCTCAAGCTGATCAAGCAGGTGCAGGACCTGGAGCACAAGGCGCGCCGGCAGGACGTGCTGGTGGACGAGGAGCTGATCTACGCCTTTTACGACCAGCAGCTGCCGGCCGGGATCTGCACCGGCGCCGCTTGCGAACACTGGTACAAGGACGAGGTCAGCAAGCAGCCGCAGCTGCTGCTGCTCACGCGCGAGGAACTGATGCGGCACGAGGCGGCCGGCATCACCACCCAGTCCTTCCCGAAAACCCTGCGCCTCGGCGGTGTGGATTGCCTGGCGACCTATCTGCACGAACCGGGTGACGCCCGCGACGGCATCACCGTCGATGTGCCGCTGTTCGCGCTGAACCAGGTCAACGAGGAGCGCTGCGAGTGGCTGGTGCCCGGCATGCTGAAAGACAAGGTCCAGGCGCTGATCAAGACCCTGCACCAGCGGCCGCGCTCGCGCCTGGTGCCGCTGCCCGACACCGCGGCACGTTTTGCCGCCGAGCTGCTGCAGCCGGAGAAGTTCGGCGCCGGTTCACTGACCGATGCGGTGCTCAAGCTGGTGCGTGACGCGACCTCGCTGGACATCAAGCGCAACGACATGAAGCTGGAGATGTTGCCGCCGCACCTGTTCATGAACTTCCGCGTGGTCGATGAACACGGCCGCCAGCTCGGCACCGGCCGCAACATCGGCGCGCTCAAGGGTGAACTCGGCTCGCAGGCGCGCGGCGCTTTCCAGGCGCTGGCCGGGCTCAAAACCCGCCTGGCGCCTGACACCGCCCGGGATCTGGAGCAAAATCGCCCCCCAGCCCATGCCGGACATGGGCAGGCAGCTCCTGAAAAGATAGCAAGCCAGAAGCCGCCGGCGGCTCGTACGCCCGAGCGCTACACCGGCTGGAGCTTTGGCGAGTTGCCGGAACTGATGGAAATCAGCAAGGGCAAACAGACCCTGATCGGTTTCCCGGCGCTGATCGACCTCGGCGACGCGGTCACCATCGAGGTCTTCGACGAGCCCGACGTGGCTGCGACCAAACACCGCGCCGGCCTGCGCCGGCTGTTTTCGCTGCAGATCCGCGACGCGCTCAAGTACCTCGAGAAAAACCTGCCGGACCTGCAGAAGATGGCCACCGCCTACATGCTGGTCGGCCGCGCCGCCGACAACTCGGGCGGCGGCACGCTGGAAGAGCTGCGCGAGCAGATCATCGAGGTGGCGCTGGACCGCGCTTTCCTGCAGGAGCCGCTGCCGACCGACGAGGCGGATTTCAAAAAACGCGTGGATGACGGGCGCGGGCGCCTGACCCTGATCGCCAGCGAGGTCGCGCGCCTGGCCGCCGCCATCCTGGTCGAGTTTGCGGCGGCCCAGCGCAAGATCAAGGACAGCAAAAACGCCGCCGAAGCTGCCCAGGATGCGGCCCAGCAACTGCAGCGCCTGGTGCCCAAGCGTTTTCTGACGGTCACGCCCTGGGCGCAGCTGCAGCATTTCCCGCGCTACCTGAAGGCCATCACCCTGCGGCTGGAGAAATGGCGCGCCGACCCGGCCCGTGATGCGGCGCGACTGGCCGAGCTGCGTCCGCAGGAGCAGCGTTACTGGCGGCTGGTGGCAGAACGCAAGGGCGCCACGGATGCGCGGCTGCAGGAACTGCGCTGGCTGATCGAGGAGCTGCGCGTCAGCTTTTTCGCGCAGGAGCTGCGCACGCCGCAGCCGGTCAGCATCAAGCGGCTGGAAAAAACCTGGCTGCAACTGGGCAGCTGACGGCCCGGCATGACATTACAGTTGAGGCATGAAACCGATTTTCAGGAATCCACCGGCGCCCGGGCGCGCGGCTGCCGGCAAGGGGGCGGCGCAGGCGCAGGTCAACAAGGGCCTGGCGCTGCAGCAAAAAGGCCAGATGGCGCAGGCGCGCGACTGTTATCTGCAGGCGCTCAAGCTGCAGCCGGCGCATTTTGACGCCTTGCATTTGCTCGGGGTGCTTTCCTACCTGACCGGGGACGCCGCCCAGGCGGTGGAATGGATTGGCAAGGCCATCGCGGTGCATGCCGGCAATGCGATGGCTTTCAACAACCGCAGCGCCGCCTGGCGCAGCCTGGGGCAGTTCGCGGCGGCGCTTGCCGATTGCGACCGGGCGGTGGAACTCAAACCCGACTACGCCGAAGCCTGGAACAACCGCGGTGCCGCCTTGCGCGGCCTGCAGCAGGCAGAGGCCGCCCTTGCCAGTTATGACCGGGCGATTGCCCTCAACCCGGACTACGCGGACGCCTGGAACAACCGCGGCAATGCCCTGGTGGACCAGCAGCAGCCGGAGGCGGCCATCGCCAGTTACGACCAGGCCCTGCGCGCGCGGCCGGACTACGCCGAGGCCTGGTACAACCGTGGCAATGCCCTGCGGTCCCTGAAGCAGCACCAGGCGGCGGTTGACAGCTACGACCGCGCGATTGCCCTGCGGCCCACCCATGCACCGGCGTTCAACAACCGCGGCAATGCGCTGGGCGACCTGGAGCGCCACCAGGAGGCGCTGGACAGTTATGACCGGGCGCTGGCGCTTCGACCGGACCATCCGGAGACGCTCAAGAACCGCGGCGTGGCGCTGGGGCACCTTGGGCAGTACCCCGCCGCGCTCGAGAGTTACGACCGCGCCATCAGCCTGCGGCCCGATGACCCGGAGACCTGGAGCAACCGCGGTGTGGTGCTGGCCGAACTGGACCGGCTGCCGGAGGCGATTGCCAGCTACGACCAGGCCATCCGCTGCCGGCCTGCTTACGCGGAGGCGTACAACAACCGCGGCGCCGCGCTGGGCCAGTTGCGCCAGTACCAGGCGGCGGCCGAAAGTTATGAACGTGCCGTTGCCCTCCGGCCCGACTATGCCGAGGCCTGGAACAACCGCGGTGTGGCGCGCGGCAATTTGCGCGAATACCCGCTTGCGATGGAAAGTTATGACCAGGCCATCGCCCTCCGGCCCGCTTATGCCGATGCATGGCGCAACCGCAGCTTCACGCTGGGGCACATGGGGCAGCCGCGCCAGGCGATTGAAGGTTACACGCACGCGATCACGCTCGAACCGGAGCATGCCGGCGCCCATCTGCACCGCTCGCTGCTGCTGCTGCTGCTGGGTGACTTCGACGAGGGGTGGAAGCAGTACGAATGGCGCTGGAAAGACGACAGCGTCAAGGCCGCCGTGCGCCATTTCAGCCAGCCGATGTGGACCGGGGCCGAGCCGCTGCAGGGCAAGACGATTCTGCTGCATGCGGAACAGGGTTTGGGTGACACGCTGCAGTTCTGTCGCTACGCCAGGCGGGTGCGCGCGCTGGGCGCACGAGTCATCCTCGAAGTACAGCCGGCGCTGGCCGGTCTGCTGGCCGGTGTCGACGGGGCCGACCAGGTGCTGGCGGGCGGCCAGCCTTTGCCGGCCTTCGACTTTTACTGCCCCTTGCTGAGCCTGCCGCTGGCTTTCGGCACCCGGCTGGACAGCATTCCCTCGGCGGGCAGCGCTTATCTGAGCGCCCCGGCCGACCGGCTCGCGCACTGGCAGGCCAGGCTGGGCGAGAAGACCCGTCCGCGTGTCGGACTGGTCTGGAGCGGCAATGCCGCACACACCAATGACCAGAACCGGAGTTTTCCGCTGGCTGGCCTGGTGGACCGCTTGCCGCCGGGGGTGGACTTCATCAGCCTGCAAAAGGAAATCCGTCCCGCCGACCAGGAGACGCTGGCGCAACATCCGCAGATCCTGCGGCTGGACGAGGAAATCCGCGATTTCAGCGACACCGCCGCCCTGTGCGCGCTCGTCGATGTGGTGCTGAGTGTCGATACCAGCGTGGCCCACCTGGCCGGTGCGCTGGGCCGGCCGGTCTGGATTGCCTTGCCGTTCAACCCGGACTGGCGCTGGCTGCTGGACCGCAGGGACAGCCCCTGGTATCCCTCCGCGACGCTGTACCGGCAGAGCAGCCCGGGGCGCTGGGACGATGTCATGACGCGGCTGGGACGCGACCTGGCGCGTCTGGCACCGCCCCATCCCGCCGGAGGCTGATCCCATGAAACCCGTGTTTCGCCACCCACCACCGGCTGGACGCGCTGCGGCCAGCCCGACGGCCCGACAGGCCCAGGCCCGATTCGGCGAGGCGCTGGCCCTGCACCAGGGCGGCCAGCTGGCACCGGCCAGGGCGCTGTACCAGGAGGTGCTCAAGCTCCAGCCGGCCCACTTCGACGCGCTGCATCTGATGGGTGTGCTGGCCTACCAGACCCAGGACCCGGCGGGTGCCGTGGCGTGGATCGACCAGGCGCTGGCACTCAATCCCCGGCATGCGCCGGCCCACAACAACCGTGGCGCTGCCCTCAAGGATCTGGGTCAGTGGGACGCCGCGCTCGCCAGTTACGACCAGGCCATCCAGCTCAAGGCCGACTATGCGGAGGCCTGGAACAACCGCGGCGTGGTGCTCCGTGAAACTGGCCAGCTGCAGGCCGCGATGGACAGCTACCGTGCCGCCATCGCGCGCAAGGCTGACTATGCCGATGCCTTCAACAACCTGGCCAATGCGCTGGCGCAGCAGATGCAGTACGAGCTGGCGCTGCACAACTACGACCAGGCCATCCACTTCAAGCCCGACTACGCCGACGCCTGGTACAACCGCGGCAATACCCTGGCCCAGCTCGGTCGTTACGCCGATGCGGTTGTGAGCCAGGACAGGGCCATCGCGCTCAAGCCCGGCCACGCCGATGCGTTCAACAACCGGGGAACGGCGCTGAGCGCGCTCGGTGAACACGCCGCGGCCCTGGACAGCTACGACAGGGCGCTTGCGTTCAAACCAGGTCATGCGGAGGCGCACTACAACCGGGGCGTGGCGCTGGCTGCGCTGGAGCGTCACGGCGAAGCCATCGAGAGTTTCGACCGGGCGATTGCCTTGCGGGCCGCCTATCCGGATGCGTGGTTCAGCCGCGGGATCGCCCAGGCTCAACTCGCGCTTCACGCTGCGGCGGTGGAGAGTTTTGACCGGGTCCTTGCGCTCCAGCCGGAAAAGGCCGAGGCCTGGACCGGACGCGGCGACGCCTTGGGACGTCTGGAGAATTACCCGGCGGCGATTGAATCCTATGTCCAGGCCATCAAGCTGAATCCCGATGACGCCCAGGCCTGGTACAACCAGGGCGGTGCGCTGCGTCTTCTGAAACAGCATCAGCATGCGATCGACTGTTATGACCGGGTGATCGCGCTGGGCGGCGATTTCGCGCCACAGGCCTACAACAACCGCGGCAATGCCCTCGGTGACCTCAAGCAGTACGAGGCCGCGCTGGACAGCTATGACGAGGCCATCGCCCGCGCATCCGAGCATGCCGCCTCGTATTACAACAACCGCGGCATCACGCTGAGTGCGCTGGGGCGGCACCAGCAGGCTCTTGACAGTTATGACCGGGCGCTGTCGCTTGACCCCGGCCTGGCCTCGGGGTGGAACAACCGGGGCAATGCCTTGACGCAACTGATGCGGCACCGCGAGGCGGTGGAAAGTTACGAAAAAGCCATTGCGATCGATCCTGAACATGCGAACGCACAACTGAGCCTGGGACTGTGCCTGCTGCAGCTCGCCGAGTTCGAACGCGGCTGGGCGCAGTACGAGTGGCGCTGGGAAGACGAGACGCTCAAAAAGTTTGTGCGCAACTTCAGCCAGCCGATCTGGCTGGGGGCCGAGCCGCTGCAGGGCAGGACCATTCTTCTGCACGGCGAGCAGGGACTGGGCGACACCCTGCAGTTCTGCCGCTACACCCGGCTGATCCAGGCGCTCGGCGCGCGCGTGATCCTGGAGGTACAGCCAGCGCTGCTGGGCCTGCTGGACGGCCTCGAAGGCGCTGTGCAGGTGCTGGCCAAAGGCCAGCCGCTTCCCGACTTTGACTGCCATTGTCCGCTGCTGAGCCTGCCGCTGGCGCTGGGAACCACGTTGCACAACTTTCCGTCAGGCCAGCCCTACCTGCGCGCGCCGGCGCACAAGGTCGCGCAGTGGACGCAGCGGCTCGGTCCAAGGTCCCGGCCGCGCGTCGGGCTGGTGTGGAGCGGCAATGCCGCGCATAAAAACGACCACAACCGCAGCCTGGTGCTGTCCGAACTGATCGCGCATTTGCCGCCAGCGTTCGACTACATCAGCTTGCAGAAGGAATTCCGGCCGGCGGACCGGCAAACGCTGGAGCAGCATCCGCAGATCCTGCGCCTGGACCAGGAGATCCAGGACTTCACCGACACGGCGGCCCTGTGCGAGCTGGTGGATGTGCTGATCAGCGTGGACACCAGCGTCGCGCATCTGGCCGGGGCGCTGGGCCGTCCGGTATGGATGGCGTTGCCGCTGAACCCGGACTGGCGCTGGATGCTGGAACGCAGCGACACACCCTGGTACGAGTCGGTCACGCTGTACCGCCAGCAAACGGCAGGGCAGTGGGGCCCGGTGCTCGAGCGCATCGCTGCCGACCTGGCCCGCTTGCCGGCCGGCGAACGCGCCGCGTAGCGAGCCGGGTCGCCCACAAAAAAGCCCGGCGTGTAGCCGGGCTTTTTTGTGGGAAACGCGGGAGTGTCAGATTCGGCCCATCAGCAACAGCACGATGAGGATGATCACGACCAGGCCGAGACCACCGCTGGGACCGTAACCCCAGCTTTTGCTGTGGCCCCAGGTAGGCAGCGCGCCAACCAGGATCAGGATGAGTACGATGAGCAGGATGAGGGAAATCGACATGGGGAACTCCTTGTTTTGTGTGTAGTGATTGTTGAGCCGGGTGCGGCAGGAGATGGCAGGAAGGTGCGCTGCGGCACCGTCAGGGAGTTCCTACAGTTGACGAAGGAGAGCGGCTCGCGCTGCCGCGTTGCCTTGCGCGCGCTGCTTCCGTGGCTCGAAGGAGATGACTGTCATCCCGGGCTTGATCCGGGATCCATGAGACATCCAGCTCGCCGGCTGGCTCCGGCACCAAGGTATGCAGAGGACAGCAGGTCTAACTCCCCACTCCCACTCCCACCCCCTGGCCCCTCCCTCGCCCCGTTGGGCCGAGGAGCACAGCCGAAAACGGATCAGGACGAGCGATTGTTTGAGCCGAAGGCGAGTTCGAGCTCGACCCCGTTTTCGGCGAGCACCGCAGGTTGCCTGGAACGAAGCGGAAGGACCCAGACCATAGCGTCGCCTTTTCTTTGGTGACTTTGGTGTTCGCGTAACTTCGCTACGCGAAGTAAGCGAACCCCGCGCGCATAGCGCGCCTTTTGGCGAACAAAAGAAAACCCGCTTTGCGGGTTTCGCCAAAGTTACTTGCCGCCGGGCAACCCCCGGCCAACAGGTGCAGGCGCACCTAACGGCACGAGAAAGTTCGGGTAGGACATGTTGTCAAGTCAATTTGATGAAGAAAATTGGCCGCCAGCCCATGCGCAGCAAGCGCCGAAAGCTATCAATTCAATAGCAATTAAAGCTTGGCGAGGCGGTCCAGCGCCAGGTTCAGCGTCTCATCCTTCTTCGCAAAACAGAAACGCACGACGCGCTGGTCAAAGCCGTTGCCGTAAAACGCCGACAGCGGAATGGCGGCAACGCCGATCTCGGTGGTCAGCCATTTGCAGAAGTCGGCCTCGCCGAGATTGCTGACGTCCGAGATGTCCACGCACTGGAAGTAGCTGCCTTCGCTGGGCAGCAGCTTGAAGCGGGTTTTCGCGAGGCCGGCGCGGAACAGGTCGCGCTTGCGCTGGTAAAACGCCGGCAGGTCGAGGTAGGGGCGGGGGTCGGCCATGTAGGCGGCGAGGCCGTGCTGCACCGGCGTGTTGACAGTGAAGACGTTGAACTGGTGCACCTTGCGGAACTCGGCGGTCAGCGCCGCCGGCGCCGCCACATAACCGACCTTCCAGCCGGTCACGTGGTAGGTCTTGCCGAAGCTGCTGACGATGAAGGCGCGCGCTGCCAGGCCCGGAAAACGCGCAGCGCTTTCGTGCACGCGACCCTGGTCGGCGTCGAACACCATGTGTTCATAAACTTCGTCGCTGATCAGCAGCACGTCGGTCGGCGCCAGGATCTCCTGCAGGCGCAGCATGTCCTCGCGCGTCCAGACCGTGGCGCTGGGGTTGTGTGGCGAGTTGACGATGATGGCGCGGGTTTTGCCGTTGATGGCCGCGGAAATTTTGTCGAAGTCGGGCCGGAAGCTGCCCGGTATCAACGGCACGCGCACGGCCACACCACCGGCGAGCTCGATGTTGGGCACATAGCTGTCATAACAGGGCTCGAGCACGATCACTTCATCGCCGGGGTGCACCACGGCCAGGATGGCGGTGATGATGGCCTGGGTCGCGCCGGCGGTGATGGTGATTTCGCTGGCGGCGTCGTAGCGGCGGCCGTGCAATTGCTGCAGCTTGGCCGCAACCGCTTCACGCAGCACCGGCACGCCGGTCATGGGCGGGTACTGGTTCAGCCCGCGTGTCATGGCATCGGTGACGGCGCCGACCAGTTGGGGGTCGCACTCAAAATCCGGAAAGCCCTGACCAAGGTTGACCGCACCTTTTTCGGTGGCCAGCGTGGACATCACGGTGAAGATGGTGGTGCCGACGGCGGGCAGCTTGGTCTGCAGGACTGGGGTGCGTTCTTGAACAGTCGTCATGGTGGTCGCAAATCAGGAGGGTTCAGGGTTCAGAGTTCGAAGTCGCCATGCCGGCTGCTCATGGCGCGGGTGATCTGGCTGCGGTCCAGCTTGTCGCTGAGCAGCTCGGCAAACTTGTAGACAAAGTTGCGAAGGTAGGCGCTGCGCTTGAAAGCCACGCGCGCCACGTTCACGCCGAACAGCTCGCCGGCCGGCCGCGCCAGCAGGTCGCTGTTGGTGCCGTCGTCCCGGAGCGCCATTTCGGCCACGATGCCTATGCCCAGGCCCAGGCGCACATAGGTCTTGATCACGTCGGAGTCGATGGCCTCGAGCGCGATGCGGGGTTGCAGGCGCTTGGCGGCGAAGGCCAGGTCGATCTTGGTGCGGCCGGTGAAGGACGGGTGGTAGGTGATCAGCGGCTGCTCGGCCAGATCCTCCAGCGTGATGTGTTCCTGTTTGGCCAGCGGGTGGTCCAGCGGCATCACCAGCATGTGTTGCCACTCGTAGCAGGGCAGGGTGACGAGTTCCTCGTACTGCGCCAGCGATTCGGTGGCGATGCCGATTTCGGCGACTTCGTCGATCAGCATGCGCGCCACCTGGTCGGGCGAGCCCTGGTGCAGGCTCACGTTGACTTTGGGAAAGGCTTCGCGCAGTTTGGCCACCGGCACCGGCAGCACATACCGCGCCTGGGTGTGGGTGGTGGCAATCGACAGCGTGCCGCTGTCCTGCGCCGAAAACTGCTCGCCGATGCGGCGCAGGTTGCCGACCTCGCGCATGATCAGTTCTATGCTCTTGAGCACGTGTTCGCCGGGCTCGGTCACACGTTTGAGGCGTTTGCCGTGGCGCGCAAAAATCTCGACGCCCAGCTCTTCTTCCAGTTCGATGATGGCTTTGGACACCCCGGGCTGGGAGGTGTGCAGCGCGCGCGCTGTTTCGGTGAGGTTGAGGTTGCGGCGGACGGCTTCCTGGACAAAACGGAACTGGTGAAGATTCATATGCTATTTTTGCGAATTATTTGTATTTATTATGCCTGTTTATAGCTAAAGAACCGACATCAGCGCCGAAAAATCCGTCGCTTCAGGACAGCGCGATATCGGCCATCAGCGATGTGAGCCGGGGGTCTTCGCCCGCCGCCGCCATCAGTTCGACCGGAATCCCCGGGTGGGCCGCGCGCAGCTGCGCCACCAGCAGTGGCAGATCTTCCCGGGCATGTTTTCCGACGCCCAGAAACAGCGGAAATACCCGCAACCGGCGGGCGCCGGCAGCGATCAGGTCGGTGGCACATTGCGCCAGGTCGGGGGTGCTCAGCTCGAGGTAGGCGCAGCCGACCAGCGCATCGGCATCGCGGCCCCGGATGGCCGCGGCCACGGCCTCGATCGGCAGGTGCCACAACGGATCTCGCGAGCCGTGCGCAAACAGGATGATGCCGGGACGGTCCATCAGCGCCTCAGCACCAGCCAGCCAAAAGCGCCCAGCGAAATCGCCATGTACAGCAGTCCCGGCGCCGCGGCCGCCAGCCAGGGGCGCCAGTTCTGCAGGTTGCCGATATAGCCGAAGACGTTGTTGAGCAGGAAGAAGCTGATGCCGATCATCACGCCACCGAACACATAACCGGCGATGCCGCCGCTGCGGAAGTGCAGGTAGGCAAAGGGCAGGGCCAGCACCACCATCACCAGGCAGCTGAGCGGGTAGAAGACTTTTTTCCAGAACTCGATCTCGTAGCGCTGGGCGGTCTGGCCATTGGCGTTCAGGTGACGGATGTAGGTGAACAGGTCGATGGTGCTCATGCGCTCGGGCTTGAGCACCGCGACCGAGACCATCTCGGCGCTGATTTCGGTGGGCCAGCGAAAACGCTCGAACCTGTTGATGGTGATCCGGGCCGATTCTCGGCCGGCATCGGTGGCGGTGGGCTGGGCGGCCTTGACCGCGAATTCCGTGCGTGTCCCGCCCTCGAACTGCCAGGAGTCGTCGGCGGCGAATTTCGCGAGCGGCGACTGGGTGATGGACACCAGCAGGCCCTTGTTGTCGAACTCAAACACGCGCACCGCCTGCATTTCGTTGTTCGACGACAGCGCGCCGACATTGACGACGTAACTGTTGTAGGGCTGTTTTTCCTTGAGCCAGGCGCCGGTTTGCCCCACCGTGATGCGGCCCTGGTAACGCGCCTTGAGCAACTGGGCGCTGCGGTCAGCGGCCGGGGCCAGGTAGTCGCCGATGGCAAAACACAGGATGGTGAAAAAGGCCCCCAGGCTCAGCAGCAGCCGCAGTGCGCGCCAGGGCTCCAGGCCGCTGGTGCGCAGGATGGTGTATTCCGAGCTTTGTGCCAGCCGGGCCATCACGAAGATGGTGCCGATCAGCACCGAGATCGGCACCAGTTCGTACAGATGGCTGGGAATCAGCAGCGCCACATACAGCAGCGCATGCCGGATCTGGTAGGTGTTTTCATCGGAACTGAGCACCCCCGCGGCGTTTTTGCCGAGGTACTGCAGCTCGTCGACCAGGTCAAAAAAGAAAAACAGCGCAAGGAAACCGGCCGCCACAAAAGCAATCGAGCCCAGCACCTCGCCATAAATCAGCCGGCGTATGGTTTTCATGCGGCGACCTTCGCGGCCTCACGGCCGGCCTGGCGCTTGCGCTGCCGGCTGGCCGCTCCCTTGAAGGTCCAGTTCAGGTGGCGCTTGGACAGCCACGCCAGTGCCACCATCAGCGCGCCGCCATGCAGGGCCAGCAGGAAGGGGCCGAAATTCGCGACCCCGACCGTGATCCAGCTCTGGCCCAGATTGAGCAGGTTGTGATAAACGACAAAAGTGAACAGCACAAAGATCAGGTTGCCGCTGCGCCCGGCGCGCGGGTTGACGCTGGCCAGCGCCAGCGCAATCACCACAAAGTTGATGGCCGCCAGTGCCATGCCCAGTCGCCAGGCGAGCTCGCCCTGGTTGCCGCGCGTGGGCGTGCGTATCAGTTCACGGGTGGACCTGGACTTTTCAGGCAGGCTGACGCCGTTGATCAGCGCACTGTCGCCGGCCCGGCTGCCATATTCCTCGAACTCGGTGATCTTCAGGGCGGACTTGCCGATTTCGCTTTCCAGGCGCTGGCCGTTGTTCAGCAGCAGCAACTGCGAATTGCCGACATTGGCGATGCGGCCTGAACTGGCCGTGGTCACCGAGTTCTTGCCCTTCTCCGTCGAGGCAATAAAAACATTGTTGCTGGTTTTGCCCTCCGTGGTTTCGCGGTCAATAAAAAAGACGCGGTTGCCGCTGGAGGATTCCTGGAACTGGCCGGGCGAGACGCGCTCGAGGTCGCCGCGCTGCTCGTAGCGGTCCTTCATGGCCTGGGCCTGCTGGTTGGACCACGGCCAGACAAACACCGACATCAGCGTGATGACCAGCAGCACCGGCCAGGCGAAACGGAACAGCGGGACCAGGAAAAAGCCGAGGCCGCGGCCACTGACAAACCAGACCACCATTTCGCTGTCGCGGTACATGCGCGACAGGGTGCTGACCATCGCGACAAACAGCGACAGCGTCAGGATGATGGGCAGGCGGCCCAGCGCGGAGTAACCCATGACCATCATCACGTCCTGCGGATTGACGCTGCCGCGCGACGCCTGGCCCAGCGTCCGGATCAGGATGATGGTGATCACAATGGTCATCAAAACCACAAGCGTCGCCCCGAAACTGCGTGCCAACTCTTTGCGGATCGAAGATTGGAATAACATTGCCTGAAACCGTGCCCTTTTTGCCTGACCACCAACGCCTGATACGCGCGCTTGCTGCGCCCAACCCCCAATTATGGACTTTGAACTCAAAACCCTGACCCCCGCGCGCATTTGCGCTGAAAAATGTGATGCGCTCATCGTGCTGGTCGGGGCGGAAACCTGGACCGGCAGCGATCCCGTGTCTGCGCTGGCGGCGCTGGCCCTCAAGTCAGGCGACTTCGAGAGCAAGGCCGGCAAGCTGCTTGGCGCCTACCGCCCGCCGGGCATCAGCGCCACCCGGGTGCTGCTGGCCGGGGTCGGCGACGGCAGCGCGAAAAACATACGCACCGCGGTTCATGCGGCCATGACTGCACTGAAAACCACCAACGTCCGGCGCGTGCTGCTGAGCCTGGTGGGCCTGGCCGCGGCGGATCACATATCGGTGCGCGCCGCCGTGCTGGCCTGCGCCGATGCCACGTACACCTACAGCACCACCAAATCCAAACCCGCCGAACAGAAGCTGCAACGGGTCGTGGTCGCCGTCGCGACGCTGGCTTCGAGCCGGGCTGGCTTTGACAAGGGTGTCGGCCTGTCCCGGGGCGTGGCGCTGGCGCGGGAGTGGGCCAACCGCCCCGCCAACCATGCAACCCCGACCCTGCTGGCGCAGGCGGCCAAGGAGCTGGGCAAACTCCCTGGTATCCGGGTCGAGGTGCTGGGTCCGAAAGAAGTGGCCAAACTCGGCATGGGCTCCTTCATGGCGGTCGCCCAGGGATCGGAAGAGCCGCTGCGCTTTATCGTGCTGCGTTACGACGGCGGCACGAAAACCGAGGCGCCGGTGGTGCTGATCGGCAAGGGCATCACCTTTGACACCGGCGGCATTTCCATCAAGCCGGCCGCCGAAATGGACGAAATGAAATACGACATGGGTGGCGCCGCGAGTGTGCTGGGCACCTTCCGGGCGCTGGCCGAACTGCAACCGGCGCTCAATGTGGTCGGCCTGATCCCGGCCTGCGAGAACATGCCTGACGGCCGTGCCATCAAACCCGGCGATGTTGTCACCAGCATGAGCGGGCAGACCATCGAGATCCTGAATACCGACGCCGAAGGCCGCCTCGTGCTGTGTGATGCGCTGACCTATGCGGAGCGTTTCAAGCCGCGCGCGGTGGTGGACATTGCCACACTGACCGGCGCCTGCGTGATCGCGCTGGGCGGCGTGCGCAGTGGCCTGTTTTCCAGCGACGATGCGCTGGCCCAGTCGCTGGCCGCTGCCGGCGACAGCGCCATGGACCTGTGCTGGCGCATGCCGCTGGACGATGAATACGCCGATGGCCTGAAAACCCATTTTGCCGATGTGGCCAACGTGGCGGGCCGAGCCGGCGGGGCCATCACGGCGGCCAAATTCCTGCAGCGTTTCGCTGGCAAATTTCCCTGGGCGCATCTGGACATCGCCGGCACCGCCTGGAAAAGCGGGGCCGCCAAAGGCTCGACCGGCCGGCCGGTGCCGCTGCTGGTGGACTTCCTGCTCGGCCAGGTTCAACCGGCCAAACCCGCGGCCCGAAAGCGGAGCAGTTCACGCGCATGACCGAGGTCGCCTTCCACTTCAACGTGCCGGACAAGCTGGAATACGGCTGCCGGCTCCTGCGCAAGGCCTGGGGCAGCGGCGCGCGTGTGGTGGTCACGGGTGAAGTGGAGACCTTGCGCCAGCTGGACCAGCTGCTGTGGACTTTTTCCGCGCTGGAGTTTGTGCCGCATTGCCGGCTGGATGCGCCGCCGGCCACCCTGGCGGCCACCCCCGTGTTGCTGACCAGCACACTGGCCGACTGCCCGCACCACGAAGTGCTGGTGAACCTCGGCCAGCAGGTGCCGGCCGGTTTCGAGCGCTTTGAGCGCTTTATCGAACTGGTGACCCTGGCCGATGACGACCGGACCGCCGCGCGTGGCCGATGGAAGCATTACGCCGACCGCGGCTACGCCATGAAGCGGCATGATCTCGCCCAGGAGTCCAGGCCATGAGTCGATCAACCCCGCCGCAGCGTTTTGTGCCCACGCTGACGGAAGTTGTCCAGCCACCGGCGAGGCCAACGCCGGCTGCAGGCGAGCCGGCGGCCACCGCCATCGACCACCAGCATCTCCAGGAGCAAATGGTGCACCGTGTGATGCAGCGTGTTGACCTGACGCTGGACCGCTTGCTGCGTGAAACGGTCGGGCGGCTGGTGCTGGAACACACCCAGGCGCTGGCGCCCAGCCTGAGGGATGAAATCGAGATCGTCGTGCGCCAGTCGGTCAACAACGCCTTCGAACAGGAACTCGCCAGCCGCTGGCCTGACCAACCCTGAAGCCATGCCGCTGGGGGAGTCGACGTGCAGGGCGTGAGTGACGGGCGGAGGTGGAGTGCGATCAAAAAGTGGACTTTCCGCAGCCGGTCGCCAAATGCCCCTGATTCAGGAGCTTGCAAACCGGCTTGAGCAGCCCAAAAGCCACACGGCCTTCGGCCGACGTAACCATTTGTATGACTTGCCTGCCGCCACGCCGGGCCTAGGGCAGCTTGCTATGGTGCAGGCGTGAAAATTGCGATATCTTCGGTGCCGTTGAGCAAACAATGTTCTCAACCTTTAACGGTAATTTCCTAATTGGAGTGTATTTATGCAAATGAAATGGACTGCGGTCGCTTTGGCCGCCACCCTGGTGGTTGCCTGCGGCAAAAAAGAAGAAGCCGCACCTGCTGCCACTGCCCCTGCTGCCCCGGTCGCTGCGGCTCCTGCTCCCGCCGGTGATACGCTCGTTGTCAAGATTGGCCATGTCGGCCCCGTTTCAGGTGCTCAGGCCCACTACGGCAAGGACAATGAAAATGGCGTGCGCATGGCCATTGAGGACCTGAACAAACAGGGCGTGATGATCGGTGGCAAAAAAGCCACTTTCGAAATCGTCGCCGAAGATGACGCCGCTGATCCAAAACAGGGCACCGCCGCTGCACAGAAATTGTGCGACTCCAAGGTCGCCGGCGTGGTCGGTCACCTCAATTCAGGCACCACCATTCCTGCTTCCAAGGTCTACAACGACTGCGGCATCCCCCACGTCACGGGCGCCGCGACCAACCCCGACCTGACCAAGCCCGGCTACAAGACCACCTACCGCATCATTGCCAATGACCTGGCACTGGGCGCTGGCCTGGCTTTCTACGCCGCCGATACGCTGAAGCTGAAAAAGGTTGCCATCATCGACGACCGTTCCGCTTACGGCCAGGGCGTCGCCGACATTTTCAAGAAAACCGCCAAGGAAAAAGGCATGACCGTGGTGGACGAGCAGTTCACCACCGACAAGGCCACCGACTTCATGTCCATCCTGACCGCCATCAAGGCCAAGGGTCCTGATGCCGTGTTCTACGGCGGCATGGATCCACAAGCCGGCCCGATGCTGCGCCAGATGGAGCAGTTGGGCATGAGCAAGGTCAAGTATTTCGGCGGTGACGGCATCTGCACCTCCGAGATCGCCAAGCTCGCGGGCGGCGCCAAGACCCTCGAAAACGTGATCTGTGCCGAAGGCGGCGCTTCGCTGGCCAAAATGCCCGGCGGCACCGAGTGGAAGAAACGCTACGACGAGAAGTACCCGAACCAGTTCCAGGTCTACAGCCCGTACACCTATGACGCGACCTTTGTTCTGGTGGACGCGATGAAACGCGCCGACTCCATCGATCCCAAGGTTTACACCCCCAAGCTGATCGAGACCAGCTTCAAGGGCGTGACCACGCTGATCGAGTTCCAGCCGAACGGCGAACTGAAGAACCCTGCCATCACCCTGTACAACTACAAGGACGGCAAGAAGACGCCGCTGGAATAAGTTTCCGCAGCCCAGCAAAAAGCCACCGCAAGGTGGCTTTTTTTTGCGCGCTCGGGATGCCGGATGCGGCCGGACAGCATGGGCGCGCTGGCCAGGCGCGATCAAGGCTCGGAGATCTGCTGCCCTGAATCGGCTCTGCTTTCGAGCATCACCAGAACTTGGTGGGCCATGAACTGCAGCTCCTCCAGCTGCCTGGCATTGAGCTCGCGCGGTACGGTGTCAACCACACACAATGCGCCCAGCAGATGGCCATCGCGTGTTAAAAGTGGCGCACCGGCATAGAACCGGATCTTCGGGTCACCTGTCACCAGGGGGTGGTTGACGAAGCGCTCGTCGGTCGCCGTGTCCGGAACGATCAACATGTTATGTGGTGCGTTGATCGCGTGCGAGCAGAAACTGTTTTCGCGGGGCATTTCTCTGGCCTGCAAGCCCATCCGCGACTTGAACCACTGGCGATGGTTGTCAGTCAGGGAGATCAGTGCAATCGGAGTTCCGCACACGTCAGCGGCAAGGCGGGTGATGTCGTCGTAAGCCTGCTCTTCAACCGTGTCCAATACTTGCAGGCGTTCAAGCGCGTGTTGACGGGCTTTTTCATGATCGGGTGTTGAGTTCATGGCGCAATGAAATGTGTTTGCAACCAATGTAACGATTGCGGACACGACCGTAAGTGCGCCAGCGCACAGACCTGGCGTAACACTGTGAAACCCGCGTCAAAAGCCGGGCACAAAAAAACCCAGACGAGCTGGGTTTTCAGGAGTTTTTACCACCGTGTTGGAGGCTCACGGCAACAGAGACTTTTGGCGGAAGAGGCGGGATTCGAACCCGCGGTAGGTTTAACCCTACGCACGCTTTCCAGGCGTGTGACTTAAACCGCTCATCCACCCTTCCGCGAAGCCTCATATTGTAGCAGTCAGAAGCGGGCGCGGCGCTGGCCTGGCCGGTTTTTAGTGAAGTGCATTGCGGAACCGGTGTTTTTCCAGCTGGGCCAGGGTGACAAATTCGAGCGCCCGGTGGTGCGTCGACTCCAGCACCACCGGCGGGGCGCAACCCGCCTCCAGCGCTTCGCGCCAGCGGTTGGCACACAGGCACCAGCGATCCCCCGGCCTGAGCCCGGCGAAGCGATGTGCCGGCCGGGGCGTGGTCAGATCGTTGCCACGCGCGAGCGAGAACGCCAGGAAGTCCTGCGTCACGCGCACGCAGACCAGGTGCGAGCCGAGGTCGGATTCATCGGTGTTGCAGCAGCCGTCGCGGAAGTATCCGGTCAATGGATCGTAGGAGCAGGGAACCAGTTCAGTGCCCAGCACGTTGGTGGCGTTCATGGCAGCCTGTCGGTCACGTTGATTTTGTCGAATGCACCATGGTCATGGCCGAAGTGATCAGGGCTGACACCTCGGTCATGTTGCTGGGCACGATCAGCGTGGTCTTGGCATCGGCGGCGACCCGCGAATAGGCCTCCACGGCTTTTTCAGCCACCTTGAGCTGAACGGCCATTTCGCCACCAGGCTGGCGGATCGAGGCGGCGACACGTTCGATGGCCTGGGCGGTGGCGTCGGCCACCGCGGTGATGGCGGCCGCTTCACCCTGGGCGTTGTTGATGGCGGCGAGTTTTTCACCCTCGGAACGTGCGATGAAGGCCTCGCGCTCACCGGTGGCGATGTTGATCTGCTCCTGGCGGCGACCTTCGGAGGCGGCGATCAGCGCGCGTTTTTCACGCTCGGCGGTGATCTGCGACTGCATCGCATGCAGGATTTCCTTGGGCGGGGTCAGGTCCTTGATCTCGTAACGCAGCACCTTCACGCCCCAGTTCAGCGCGGCCTCGTCGATCGCGGCCACCACCTGGGCGTTGATGATGTCGCGCTCTTCAAAGGTCTTGTCGAGCTCGAGCTTGCCGATGACCGACCGCAGCGAGGTCTGCGCCAGTTGCGTGACGGCGACGATGTAGTTGGACGAGCCGTAGCTGGCGCGCATCGGGTCGGTCACCTGGAAGTACAGGATGCCGTCGACCTGCAACTGTGTGTTGTCGCGCGTGATGCAGACCTGGCTGGGAACGTCCAGCGGGATTTCCTTGAGGGAATGTTTGTAGGCCACGCGGTCGATGAAGGGAATCAGGAAATTCAGGCCGGGTGTCAGGCTGCTGTGAAACTTGCCCAGGCGCTCGACCACCCAGGCGTTCTGCTGGGGTACGACCTTGATGCTGCGCGCAATAAAAATGACGGCAATCACCAGAATGACGAGTGCAATTTCCATGAGGTTCTCCGTTTAAACAAAAGGGGGGCCGCTGCCATCGGTCAGCGGCGGGGGGTGTCAGGCCTTGTCAACCACCAGGCGATTGCCGTTGAGTTGCCGAACCCGGAACAGGCCGGGTTGCGGCGCCGACTGGCGGTCTGCAAGTTCGACGGTCCATTGCGCGCCCCGGTACTTGACGCTGGCGGTGGCATCGTCATTCCACTGCGCCACATGCACGGTTTCGCCAATGTCCATCTGCACATCGCGGTTGGCGTTGGCTGCGGCGGGTTTCGGGTCCTGGCTGCGCTTGAAGTGCCAGGCCACGACCGCGCCGCCACCGACGACGGCAGACACCACAATCTGCACCATCACTGGCGCGCCCAGATGGGCGGCCAGCGCGCCGGCGATCATGCCCACGGCCAGCATCAGCAGGTAAAACGTGCCGGTGACCAGTTCCAGCGCGACGGCGCCGCCCGCCAGCAGCCACCAGATGCTTGATTCGCTCATGTCCAGTTTCCCCTGCGTTTCGTAAAAGCCACATTTTGGGCCAGAAGCGTGAATTGGCAAGCTTAACCCGCCCCCGACAAGGCCAAGCGGACTCGGTCTTCACCAAATATCCTTACACTTCGGCCCTGATTCGATTTTTTTGGCAGTCCCAGGCAAAGGCCTCTTGATGAAATTCCGCTTTCCCATCGTCATCATCGACGAAGATTTCCGCTCCGAAAACACCTCCGGCCTGGGCATTCGTGCGTTGGCGCAGGCGATTGAAACCGAGGGCTTCGAGGTGCTGGGTGTCACCAGCTACGGCGACCTGTCGCAGTTCGCGCAGCAGCAAAGCCGTGCCAGCGCCTTCATCCTGTCGATTGACGACGAGGAGTTCACCCCCGGCCCGGATCTGGACCCGGCCGTGCTGAACCTGCGCCATTTCATCGAGGAAGTGCGGCGCAAGAACCTCGATGTGCCAATTTACGTCTATGGCGAGACCAAGACCTCGCGCCACATACCGAACGACATCCTGCGCGAGCTGCACGGCTTCATCCACATGTTCGAGGACACGCCCGAGTTCGTGGCGCGCCACATCATCCGCGAGGCCAAGAGTTACCTCGAAGGTGTGCAGCCGCCGTTTTTCAAGGCCTTGCTGGACTACGCCGAGGACGGCTCCTATTCCTGGCACTGCCCGGGACATTCGGGCGGCGTGGCCTTTCTGAAAAGCCCGGTCGGCCAGATGTTCCACCAGTTTTTCGGCGAGAACATGCTGCGCGCCGACGTTTGCAACGCCGTCGAGGAACTCGGACAACTGCTGGACCATGACGGTCCCGTCGGCGCCTCCGAGCGCAACGCGGCGCGCATTTTCAACGCCGACCACTGCTTTTTTGTCACCAACGGCACCTCGACCTCCAACAAGATGGTCTGGCACCACACGGTGGCGCCGGGCGATGTGGTGGTGGTGGACCGCAACTGCCACAAGTCCATCCTGCACGCCATCATCATGACCGGGGCGATCCCGGTGTTCCTCAAACCGACACGCAACCACTTCGGCATCATCGGCCCGATTCCGAAGGAAGAGTTCGAGCAGGCGTCGATCCAGGCCAAGATCAAGGCCAATCCGCTGCTCAAGGGCGTGGACGCGAAGAAGGTCAAGCCGCGCGTGCTGACCATCACACAGTCCACCTACGACGGCGTGCTCTACAACACCGAAACCATCAAGGGCATGCTTGACGGCTATGTCGAGAACCTGCATTTCGACGAGGCCTGGCTGCCGCACGCCGCCTTCCACCCGTTTTACGGCAGCTACCACGCGATGGGCAAAAAGCGCGCGCGGCCCAAGCAGGCCATGGTGTATGCCACGCAGTCCATCCACAAGCTGCTGGCCGGCATCAGCCAGGCCAGCCATGTGCTGGTGCAGGATTCGCAGACCGTCAAGCTGGACCGGCACCTGTTCAACGAAGCTTTCCTGATGCACACCTCGACGTCGCCGCAGTACAGCATCATTGCGAGCTGCGACGTGGCCGCCGCGATGATGGAGCCGCCCGGCGGCACGGCGCTGGTGGAGGAAAGCATTGCCGAGGCGCTGGACTTCCGCCGTGCCATGCGCAAGGTTGACGAGGAGTACGGTGACGACTGGTGGTTCAAGGTCTGGGGACCGGACAAGCTGGTCGAGGAGGGCATAGGCCGCTCGGAAGACTGGATCATCAAGGGCGAGTCCAAGAATGCCAAAGCCGGCGTCAACTGGCACGGCTTCGGCAAGATGGCGACCGGCTTCAACATGCTGGACCCGATCAAGTCCACCATCGTCACGCCCGGCATGGACCTCAACGGCAAGTTTGCCAAGACCGGCATCCCGGCCAGCATCGTGACCAAGTTCCTGGCGGAACATGGCGTGGTGGTGGAGAAGACCGGGCTGTACAGCTTTTTCATCATGTTCACCATCGGCATCACCAAGGGCCGCTGGAACAGCATGCTGACGGCGCTGCAGCAGTTCAAGGACGACTATGCCAAGAACCAGCCGATGTGGCGCATCCTGCCCGAGTTTTGCCAGAAGTTCCCGCGTTACGAGAAGATGGGGCTGGCCGACCTGTGCCACCACATCCACAACCTCTACGCCAAGTACGACATCGCGCGCCTGACCACCGACATGTACCTGAGCGATCTGACGCCGGCCATGAAACCCAGCGACGCCTACGCCCACATCGCGCTGCACAAGACCGAACGGGTCGAGATCGACAAGCTCGAGGGTCGCATCACGGTGGGCCTGGTCACGCCATATCCACCCGGCATTCCGCTCCTGATTCCGGGCGAGGTCTTCAACAAGAAGATCGTGGACTACCTGAAGTTCTCACGCGAGTTCAACGCCCAGTGCCCGGGTTTCGAGACCGACATCCATGGTCTGGTCGAGGAGCAGGACGCCGACGGCAAACGCCACTATTACGCCGACTGCGTGAAAGCCTAGGGCGGTTTCGCGCCGCGTCTCAGCGTGGCGCGGGTGGCATGTCCTCCCGCACGCGCAGGAAGGTGGCAAAGCGCGGGATACCGCCGTCATTGAGCCCGCGGTAGCGGTAAGTGACCCAGCTGCCGACCGGCGGCGGGTGGCGCCGCTCGGTGTCGCTGAAGCCGCTGCCGAGCTTGAAGCGCCGCGCCGGCTTGCCGTCCATGCCGGGCGTTTCCACCCACAGCGCGCCCAGCTGGCCGGCGTATTTTCCCTGTCCCGCGAGATGCCCCAGCACCCGCGCTTCGGCATCGTCATGGGTTTTGAGCTTGAGCAGGTCATCATTGCGCAGCGCCTGGTAGATCGACGCGCCGCGGTGCAGCATCAGGCCCTCGCCGCCGAGCTTCACGGTCTTGTCCAGCAAGGCCTGCAGCGCGGCTGGACCCGCCACCTTGTGTTGCGGTACCGCCAGCACCCAGGGCTGGTCGATGCGGCTGACCACAGCGTTGAGCGCCGGGATCCGTTCCGAGAACGGGCCGCCGTGGGCCGGCAGGTCAAACACCATGAAACGGATGCGGCGCCAGGCGGCATCGTCGGGCGTCTGCTGGCGCACGGTGGAGACTGCCTGCGAGAACTGCCCGCGTCCGGCCCACAACTCGCCGTCCAGGGCTGTGGTCGGCCAGCCTGCCGTGAACCAGGCCGGCGCGGCGATACGTTCGCCGCCACGCGTCAGCAACTGTTGTCCGTCCCAGTAGCCGCGCACGCCATCGAGCTTTTCGCTGACCCAGTAGTCCTGCAAGGCCACCCCGGGCCGATAGCTGTTCGCAAGCATCAGCGGCGGGCCGGCGCCTGTCGCCGTCGCCATGTGCGGCCAACCCAGACTGGCAGCGACCAGCAGCGTGGCGGCCCAGCGGGGCAGGGCAGGGGCAGGGCGTGGGGACAGGGCAGGCATGGCGGGGCGCTCGCTTGACTTGCTGCTGCAACAGCGACAGTGTAAAAAGTCTGATGGCCAGACGCAATGCGCCGTGGCCGTCGCAGCGCCGACCAACCGATCAAAGGAGACTCGATGACCCCGGACAAGGAGCCGCGTGATGCGTTGGCCGGTGACATGGAAAGTATCGAACGCGCCACGGCTGCCGCGGTCTCGCCGCAGGCCATCGAGGAAAGGGATGGCTGGCTGCTGGCTTTCGACAGTGGCACGGTGAACCGCGCCAAAAGTGCGGTGCCGCTGCAGCACACGCCCGTGGACGACGCGGTCGCGCTGACAGCCCGGATTGAATCGATTTATGCGGCCAGGAGACTGCCGGCGCAGTTCCGGCTGGCGCAGTTACCGTGTTTTGATGCGCTGCGTGTGGAGTTGCGGCGCCGCGGCTACCGGGCCGAACAACCCACCCAGGTGCAACTGGCGCCGGTCGGTGCGGTGCGCGCGGTCACCCCTGTGCTGGTGGCGCTGGATGCGGCGCCCGACGCGGCCTGGGCCGCCCTGTTCATGGGCGAGGGCTTTGATCCGGCCGATGGCGCCAGCCGGGTCGCGGCACTGGGCCGTGCGACCGGGTCGCTGTTTGCGAGCTTGCGTGAGGACGGCCGCACGGTGGCCGCCGGCGCAGCGGCGTTTTCCCATGGCTGGGTCAGCGTGCATGGCATGCGCACCGCACCCGCCTGGCGTGGCCGCGGCATGGCCGGGCGCATCCTCGCTGCGATCGCCGAGGCGGCCCTGGCCCGGGGCGTGACGCGCTGCTTTTTGCAGGTGGAAGAAGGCAATGCGGCGGCGCAGGCGCTGTACCGGCGCGCCGGCTTTGTCCCGGCCTGGTCGTATGAATACTGGCGCCGCGCCTGACGACCTGGGGGGGACAGGCGCTATGGTTTCAGGAGCGGCCAACCCCCGTGGCTAAAGGGCTGAGGGCCAATTTGATGCCTTGCGCCGGAGGACGCCGCATGACCGGCTGCTGCCGAGCCGGCATTTTTCAAGCCTTTTCGGCCGCTACCCCATGTGCAGAGGGCCTCGTCAGCTATCAATTCAATAGCAAGCGGCGCTTGTGCCGTGCCGGAAAGGGGTTCAGCCGGCCTCGGCGGGCTCGCTGATACCGCCGACCACCTGGCTGAAGCCACCGTCCACATAGGTGATCTCGGCGCTGACGCCGGCCGCCAGGTCGCTCAGCAAAAAGGCAGCGACATTGCCGACGTCCTCGATGGTCACGTTGCGGCGAATCGGTGCAGCGGCCGTGGCCTTGAGCATCTTGCCGAAGTCCTTGATGCCGCTGGCGGCCAGCGTCTTGATCGGGCCGGCGCTGATGCCGTTGACCCGCATGCCGGTGCCCTTGCTGCCCAGTGACTCGGCCAGGTAACGCACGCTGGCTTCCAGCGAGGCCTTGGCCAGGCCCATGGTGTTGTAGTTGGGCAGCACACGCAGCGCGCCCAGGTAGCTCAGGGTCAGCAAGGCCGATTTCGGGTTGAGCAAGGGCAGGGCGGCCTTGGCCATGGCCGGGAAGCTGTAGGCGCTGATGTCATGCGCGATGCGGAAACTCTCGCGGCTCAGGCCCTCGAGGAAGTCGCCGGCAATCGCCTCGCGCGGCGCAAAACCGATGCTGTGCACAAAACCGTCAAAGGTCGGCCAGGTCTGCGACAGGTCGGCGAACATCCTGGTGATCTGCTCGTCGCTGCCGACGTCGCAGTCAAAAATCAGCGTCGAGTTGAAGTCCGCCGCAAACTCGGTGATGCGGTCCTTGAAGCGTTCACCGACGTAGCTGAACGCCAGCTCGGCGCCCTGCGCATGGCAGGCTTTGGCGATGCCGTAGGCGATCGAGCGATTCGACAACACGCCCGTGATCAAGATTTTTTTGCCGTCAAGAAAACCCATCTTCTGCTCCAGTCTGTGCAAGTGATCCGGCAAACCCCGGCATGTCCCTGGGGAAACGCGTGATGACCGGCTTAAGTAGTGCAGAATTGTCGCATGAGGATTTTTGCGTGTTTGTGCGGGCTGCTGGGGCTTGCCCTGGTGTCCGCGCCGGCCTGGGGCGCCCATGCCTATGCGCAGTTTGGCGACATCAAGTACCCGCCCGGCTTCACCCACTTCAGCTATGTGAACCCGGCCGCGCCCAAGGGCGGCGAGATTCGCATGGTGCCACCGACGCGGCCGACCAATTTCGACAAGTTCAACCCCTTCACGCTGAAGGGCACAGCGCCGTACGGGCTGGGCAGCCTGGTGTTCGAAAGCCTGCTGACCGGCAATTCCGAGGAACCGACCACTGCCTACGGCCTGCTGGCCGAGGATGTGGAGGTTGCGCCGGACAAGCTGTCGGCCACTTTCCGGCTGCACCCGAAAGCACGCTTCAACAACGGCTCGCCGGTGCTGGCGGCCGACGTGGTGCACTCCTTCAACACCCTGATCAGCAAGCTGGCCGCGCCGCAGTTCCGCACCATTTACGCCGAGGTCAGCGGCGTGCGCGCCATTGGCGAACGCACGGTGCGCTTTGACTTTGCCAGCCCGAATCCCGAACTGCCACTGGTGGTCGGCGGCATGGCGGTGTTCAGCCGCGCCTGGGGGGCCGGCAAGGCCTTCGACCAGATCATCAGCGAGGTGCCCGTGGCTTCCGGCCCCTACCAACCCGCCAGCCAGCGGCTGGGCCGGGACATCACCTATGTGCGTGACCCGGCCTACTGGGGCGCGGAGCTGCCGGTGCGCAGGGGACAGTTCAACTTCGACCGCGTCACCTTCAAGATTTACCTCGACGAGACCTCCCGCTTCGAAGGGCTGAAAGCCGGCGAATACGACTTCATGCGCGAATTCAGCTCGCGCAACTGGGCGCGCCAGTACACCGGCAAACAGTTCGAGCGTGGCGAGCTGAAAAAGCGCGCTTTCGAAAACCGCAACCCCGGCGACTTCCAGGGCTATGTGTTCAACACCCGCAAGGACAAGTTCAAGGACGTCCGGGTGCGCCAGGCGATTGGCCTGGCGATGGATTTCGAATGGCTGAACCGCCAGCTGTTTTACGGCCTGTACACCCGGGTGCAGGGCTACTTCCCGAACAGCGAGTTCCATGCCGAAGGCTTGCCCAAGCCGGATGAGCTGGCCTTGCTCGAGCCCCTGCGCGCCAGGCTGCGGCCGGAGGTGTTCGGGCCGGCGCTGATTTCGCCGAGCACGGCGCCGCCGTCCAGCCTGCGCGAGAACCTGCGCAAGGCCAGGGCGCTGCTCGCCGAGGCCGGCTGGACCTACCGCGACGGCGCCCTGCGCAATGCCAAAGGCGAGGCCTTCACGATCGAGTTCCTGAACGACCAGCCATCGCTGATCCGGGTCGCCACGCCGTTCCAGGGCGCCCTGAAAAAGCTGGGCATCGAGATGCGTTTTCGCACCGTTGATTTTTCGCTGTCGCAGCAGCGCATGGACAACTTCGATTTCGAGATGACCACCCGGCGCCTGCCGGGCAGCACCGCACCCGGCGGCGAGTTGTTCGAGCTGTTCGGTTCGAAAGCCGCCGACACCCCGGGGTCGGCCAATACCTGGGGCATCCGCGATCCGGCGGTTGACGTGCTGGTCGGCAAGGTGGTCAGTGCCAAAACGCGGCCCGAACTCGCCACCGCGATGCGCGCGCTGGACCGGGTGTTGTCGCACGGCCATTACTCGATTCCGCAGTACTACGGCAACGCCTTCCTGATCGGCTACCGGCCCGCACCGTTTGTGCTGCCCGACACCATTCCGCCGTATTACCAGTCGGACGTCTGGGCCATGAGCACCTGGTGGGCCTCGCCCGCCAACAAGTAGGAACCCACCGCATGGCCGCCTACATCTTCAAACGCCTGCTGCTGATGCTGCCGACACTGTTCGGCGTGTTGCTTCTGACCTTTGTGGTGATCCAGTTCGTGCCGGGCGGGCCGGTGGAGCAGATGGTGTCGCAGCTGCAGGGCCGTGACTCCGGCGGCGAGGGCGCCGCCGCCAGCGGCGCCGGTTACCGCGGCCGGCAGGGGCTGGACCCGCAGCGCATCGAGGAGATCAAGGTGCTCTACGGCTTCGACAAGCCGGCGCACGAACGTTTCTGGCTGATGCTCAAGTCGTTTGCGAAGCTCGATCTGGGCCAGAGCTTTTACCAGCGCAAGGCGGTCTGGGACCTGGTCAAGGAAAAGCTGCCGGTCTCCATCAGCCTGGGCCTGTGGACCTTTTTTATCAGCTACCTGATTGCGGTGCCGCTGGGCGTGGCCAAGGCGGT
>PNNC01000012.1 GCA_013824015.1 Polaromonas sp. | reverse complement strand
GACCTGATCGCCGCGCTGCAGGCCGGCGACGCCGAACTGGGCCTGGCCTTCGACGGCGACGGTGACCGCCTGGGCATCGTCACACGTGACGGCCAGAACATCTACCCGGACCGCCAGATGATGCTGTTTGCGCGCGATGTGCTGTCGCGCGTGCCGGGCGGCACCATTGTTTACGACGTGAAATGTTCGCAGCGCCTGGCGCCCGATATCGAAGCGGCCGGCGGCGTGCCCATGATGTACAAAACCGGCCATTCGCTGATCAAGGCGAAGATGAAGGAAGTCAATTCCCCGCTGGGCGGCGAGATGAGCGGCCACATCTTTTTCAAGGAGCGCTGGTTCGGCTTCGACGACGGCACCTATGCCGGCGCGCGCCTGCTGGAGATCCTGAGCAGGGTGTCCGACGTCGGCGCGCTGCTCAACGGCCTGCCGACCAGCTTCAGCACGCCCGAGCTCAACGTCGCCTGCAAGGAGGGCGAGCCGCACACGGTCGTACATTCGCTGATCGAGCAGGTTGCAGCGGCCGTGCGCAGCGCAGGGCCGCCCCAAGCAAGCACAGCCCCCTCGGGGGGCAGCGTCATACGCGAAGCGATAAGCGTGGGGGCCAAAATCTCCACGATTGATGGCGTGCGCGTGGACTGGCCGGACGGCTTCGGCCTGATACGCGCATCCAACACCACGCCGGTGCTGGTGCTGCGTTTTGAAGGCCACACCGAGGAAGCGCTGCAGCGCATCCAGATCGACATGCTCAAGCTGCTGCACAGCGTCAAGCCCGGCGCCAGCTTCTCTGCCCCGGCCCATTGAGCCCCCTGGCTGTCATCCCGGGCTCGACCCGGGGTCCATGTTTCGAACGCGCGGTGACGCGGGGATGGATTGCGGGTCCAGTCCGCAAAAACACAGCGTGAAAATACTGATCGTCAAACTCTCGTCGCTGGGCGACGTGGTGCACACGCTGCCCGTGGTGCAGGACATCCTGGCTGCGCATCCCGGCGCGCAGATCGACTGGGTGGTCGAAAAAGCCTTTGCGCCGCTGCTGAGCCCGCTGTTGGGCAAGGGCCTGCAGCGTGTCATCGGCTGCGAGCTGCGGCGCTGGCGCAAGTCGCCGTTCAGCGCGGCCACACGCAGCGCCTGGCGCGCTTTCCGGCGTGAGCTGCAAAGCCAGGCGTATGACGCGGTGATTGACCTGCAGGGTTTGAGCAAGTCGGCGCTGGTGGCCTGGCTGGCGCGGCTGGCGCCCGGCGGCCAGCGTTACGCGATGGCCAACCAGACCGAGGGCTCGGGCTACGAGGCGCCCACACGCTGGGTCGCCGATGTGGCGATCACGCTGCCGCCGCACAGCCACGCCGTGTCGCGCGGGCGCGCGCTGGCTGCGCGTGCGCTCGGCTACACCCCGGCAGCGCGCCCGGATTATGGGCTAAATCGTGTGTTGGCCCATGCCGGACATGGGCAGGCAGCTCCTGAAATGATAGCGTTTGTGCATGGCAGTTCACGCGCCGACAAACTCTGGCCGCTGGAAAACTGGGTCGCGCTGGGCCGGCAACTCAACGCCCACGGTTACCTGATCGCGCTGCCGCATGGCAGCGATGCGGAGCTGGCCATGAGCCAGGCGATTGCCGGTGGCTTGAAGACGGGCGGAGACAAAGCGGTCGTGTGGCCGAGACTGGCGCTGGACGAACTGACAGCGCAACTCGCGTTGTGCGCCGGCGTCATCGGCGTGGACAGCGGCCTCAGCCACATCGCGGTGGCGCTGGATCTGCCGCATGTGCAGATCTACAACTTCGACACCGCCTGGCGCACCGGGCCGCTGCCAGCTGCCACAGCCGGCGAGGGCGCCCGCCAGCGCAGTGTGTTCGCGCAGCCCGCGCCTTCAGTCGGCCAGGTGTGGGATGCCTGGCTCAGTTGCCAGCCGCCGGCGGTGATCTCCGAATGGCAGCCGCTGCCATGATGGACCACCTGATCCGCACGCTGTATTCGCTGCTGATGTGGGCCGCCCAGCCCTTTCTGCGGCGCAAGCTGCGGCGCCGCGGCCAGGCCGAGGCCGGTTACCTCGAGGCGGTGGAGGAACGTTTCGGCTTCTACACCCACCCGGCGGAACCGCGCGCCGAGCTGGTCTGGGTGCACGCGGTGTCGCTCGGCGAAACCCGCACCGCCGGCATCCTGCTGGCCGCGCTGCGCGAGAAGTGGCCCGGCCTGCGCGTGTTGCTGACGCATGGCACGGCCACCGGTCGCGCCGAGGGCGCCAGCCTGTTGCGCGATGGCGATGTGCAGGTGTGGCAGCCCTGGGACAGCGAGGCCGCGGTCGCGCGTTTCTTCGCCCACTTCAAGCCGCGCCTGGGCCTGCTGCTGGAGACGGAAGTCTGGCCCAACACCGTGGCCTGCGCGCAAGCGCGCGGCGTGCCAATGGTGCTGGTCAACGCACGCCTGTCCGACAAGTCGCTGCAGCAGGCGCTGCGCATGGCGCCGCTGTCGCGGCCGGCCTATGCCGGCCTGGCGGCGGTGTACGCGCAAAGCGAGAGCGACGCGCAGCGCCTGCGCATGCTCGGCGCGAGGGTGGAAGCTGTGTTCGGCAACCTCAAGTTCGACGCCACGCCGGACGCGGCACAGCAGGCCCAGGGCCGTGCCTGGCGCCAGGCGCTGGGCCAGCCGGTGCTGATGCTGGCCAGTTCCCGCGAGGCCGAGGAAGACGAGTTTCTCAAGCATATTGTGGCGCTGGCCCTTTCAGAACATGGGCATCCAGCTATCAATACCATAGCAGGTGCAGCCGTGCAAATCCTCATCGTGCCGCGGCACCCGCAGCGTTTCGACGAGGTCCAGGCGCTGATCGAAAAACACGGTTTGTCGGTGGCGCGCCGCTCGGCCTGGAATGGCGCGCCGCAGGCCGCCGATGTCTGGCTCGGTGACTCGCTCGGCGAGATGGCGCTGTATTACGCGATGAGCGACGTGGCCCTGCTGGGCGGGAGTTTTGCGCCGCTGGGTGGGCAGAACCTGATCGAGGCCGCCGCCTGCGGCTGCCCCGTCATCATGGGCCCGCACACCTTCAACTTTGCCGAGGTGTCGGAACTGGCGGAAGCCGCGGGCGCGGCGCGGCGTGTGAGCGACATGGACGAAGCCGTGCGCAGCGCGCGCGCCATGCTGGCGCGGCCGTCCACGCAGCAGGCGGCGGCGCAAGCCAGCCTGGCCTTTGCCGCGCAGCACCGCGGCGCCGCCGCCAACACGGTGCAGGCGCTGGCGCAATTCCTGAAGGACTGACACTGTGGCAGAACCGCTGGTCAATCAATATGGCGCCGACGTGCCCCAAGCGATTGCGCGCATGATCAGCGCGGTGTTTCCGGCCTTCGAGGCGCGCAAGTTTGTTGCCGACGCACTCAAGGGGTATGACGAACTGGCGCTGATGCCACGCGGCAAACACATGGCCCGCGCCCTGCAGCGGCACCTGCCGCCCGACTACCCGACAGCGATCGCCATCCTGCTGGCCTCGCTGGACCAGCCGCATGGCCGCGATCCGGGGCTGACCCTTGGCTCTTTCCTGTATCTGCCGCACACCCTGTTTGTCGCGGAGGTCGGGCTCGATCACTTTGAAGAATCGATGCGCGCGCAACATGCGCTGACGCAACGCTTCACCGCCGAGTTCAGCATCCGCGCTTTTTTTCAGCACCACGAAGCCGCCACGCTGGCGCGTTTCAGGCAGTGGGCCAGCGACCCGAGCGAACATGTGCGCCGCCTGGTGTCCGAAGGCAGCCGCCCGCGCCTGCCCTGGGCCAGCCGCCTGCCGGCCTTCCAGAAAAACCCGGCGCCGGTGCTGGAACTGCTGGAGCTGCTCAGGGACGACCCGGCCTTGTACGTGCGCCGCTCCGTCGCCAACAACCTCAACGACATCGGCAAGGACCACCCCGATGTGCTGGCCGCCACGGCGAAGAAATGGCTCAAGGGCGCCAGCGACGAGCGCCGCTGGATCGTCCAGCACGCGCTGCGCTCCGCCGTCAAGCGCGGCGAGGCTGGTGCGTTGGAAGTTCTGGGCTTCGGCAAAAGCGCAGAGGTTGAAGTCAGTGGCGCCAGGATCACGCCCAAGCGGGTCGTGATGGGTGAAAAGGTCAACATCGCGTTTGCCATCACCAACACCAGCAGCAGGCCGCAACGCGTGCTGGTGGACTTCTGTATCCACTATGTGAAGGCCAGCGGCAAAAGCAGCGCCAAGGTGTTCAAGCTCAAGGTGCTGGACCTGGCGCCGAAGGAAACCGTGCGGCTGAGCAAGACGGTGTCCACTGCCGAAATGACGACGCGCAAACACCATGCGGGCAAACATCGGGTGGAGGTGTTGTTGAATGGGCAGGCGCAGGGCTTGGGAGCGTTTGAGCTGGTGCTCAGCGCCTGAGCAGTTGGGCTGGCTATCGGCAATATGCAATTGTCGAGCGTTGAGCAAAGAATCTAACCAAGGGGGTATGCCGCCGCCCTGTTCAAGCCCGTCGCTCACCAGCTGGCGCATGCTTCCCCATCAACCCCGCCACCCACTCGATAAACACCCGCAACTTCGCACTCACATGCCGGTTCGGTGGAAACGCGATGTACAGTGGCATCGGGTCGAGCTCCCAGTCTTCGAACAGCGGCACCAGTTCGCCGCTGGCCCGGTGCGGTTTGGCCATGTAGTCGGGCAGCCAGAGAATGCCCAGGCCGGCCAGGCCGGCGGCGAGGTAGGCGTTGCCGTCGTCGACAGCGAGCGCGTGGCGGCCCTGCACCTCGATGTTTTCATCACCTGCGTGCATCGCGTAGGGCACGGCCTTGCCGGTGCGTGCCCACAAAAAGCCGACGATGCGGTGGTGGGTGTCTTCCAGCTCGCGCGGGTGCGCGGGTGTGCCGGCCAGCTTCAGGTAGCCCGGTGCGGCGTAGACGCCGAGCTGCAGATCGCCGACGTGGCGGGCCATCAGCGACTGGTCGCTGAGTTCGCCGCCGCGCACCACGCAATCGACGTTTTCGCCAATGATGTCCACCATGCGGTCGCTGACGCCCATGTCGAGCTGGATGTCGGGGTACTGCGCATAAAACGCCGGCAGGGCAGGGATCAGGATCATGCGGGCCAGCGGGCTGGGCACGTCCACCCGCAGCCGGCCGCGGGGCGATGTCGAGGCGCTGGACAGGCTGGTTTCGGCGTCGTCCACATCGGCCAGCACGCGCAGCACCCGTTCGTAATAGGCGGCGCCGTCGGCCGTCACGTTGACCTTGCGGGTGGTGCGATTGAGCAACCTGACACGCAGCCGCGCCTCCAGTTGCTGCACCAGTTGCGTCACGCTGGTCCGGCTCATGTGGAGGGTATCGGCTGCCTTGGTGAAGCTGCCGGTTTCCACCACGCGGGCAAAGGCCTGCATCGCATCGAAACGGTCCATCGAAACTCCCGACGGTGATGATTGTTTGGATTTTACAAACAGTGATGGGTGGGCTTGCCTGTTTATCCGGCAGACCGTGCGGCCTAAAGTGACTTCATCTTTAACCCGGGGTCGCGTGGCCCCACTGATGGAGCACAGACATGAAGCAACGTGACGTGGTTTTTCCGGCCGGGCGGCAGGCCCTTTATGAGCACCACCGCTATTCGCCGGCGGTCAGGTCCAACGGCCTTTTGTTTGTGTCAGGGCAGGTGGGCAGCCGTGAGGACGGTTCGCCCGAGCCGGACTTCGAGGCCCAGGTCCGTCTGGCATTCGCCAATCTGCAGGCGACGCTGCAAGCCGGTGGATGCGGGCTCGACGATATCGTTGACGTGACGACTTTTCACACCGATCCCGAAAGACAGTTCGGCACGCTGCTGACCGTGAAAAATGAAGTGTTCCCGCAAGCGCCTTATCCGAACTGGACGGCCATCGGCGTCAACTGGCTCGCGGGGTTCGACTTCGAGATCAAGGTGATTGCGAGGATACCGGAACCGGTCGGCGCCTGAGCCATGGCGGTCCGGCTAGCCCGCCGCTCCGGCGCAGGGTAATCACTGGGGGCTACACTTGGCGCCTGACTCCCAGAGACCCAGCCCTTACGCCCATGCAGTCCGAATCGATCTATCCCCGCCGCGCCCGGTGGCAGGGGTATGTTCTGGCGGTAGGCTGGGTGGGCGCCGCGCTGCTGCTGCGCTTTCTCCTCAACCCGGTGTTGGGCCAGCAGGGTCCCTACCTGATACTCACGCTGTCCATCGTGCTGGCTGCCCTGTACGGTGGCTTCGGCCCGGCCATGTTGGCAACGGCGCTCGGCACCTTCATCGGGACCTACCTGTTCATCGGTTCAAGGCCGGGGTGGGAGAGTGTGTTTGAAACGCCCAACATCACCCGCACCGTTTTGTTCCTGCTGATCGGGCTCAGTATTTCCGTGATCGGTGGGCGATTGCGGGCGTCAAGGCAGGAGCTGTCCGAGGCTGTCAAGGGGCTGCGCAGCAGCAATCGCGCCAAGGACCATGTGCTGGCAACGGTAGCGCATGAGATGCGCAGCCCGCTGTCCGCCCTGAACTCGGCCAACCAGGTGCTGGCGCGCTCCACGCAAGATCCGGCGCGCATCGTGTGGGCCAGCGAGCTGATAGGCCGCCAGCTCACCCAGTTGTCCCGGATGTCGGACGACCTGATGGACATGTCCAGGGTTCTGCACGGCCATATCGACGTGAAAATGGACCCGGTCGACCTGCGTCACGTGCTCAGTTCCGCCGTGGAGCAGTGCGGTCCGCTGATGGCGGAAAAGCGGCATCAGCTGACGACCGGGCAGCCGCCCGAACCGGCCATGGTGCGGGGTGATGCGAGCCGCCTGGTGCAGGTCTTTGCGAATCTGCTCACCAATGCCGCGAAATACACGCAGCCCGGCGGTCAGATTTCGGTGCGGCTCGCGCTGGTGGGCCACGAATGGCACGTCAGTGTGGCGGACAACGGGCAGGGCCTGGACCCGGAAGCGATTGACGAGATTTTTGAACCCTTTGTGCAGGCCCCGGACGCGCTCATCAATGCCAAGGGGGGTCTGGGCCTCGGGCTGGCGATCGTCAAGCGCATCGTCGATTTGCATGGAGGGCGGGTCTCTGCAAGCAGCCCGGGGCCGGGATGCGGTTCAAGCTTTGACGTGAGGCTGGCGCAAGCCGCCTAGCGCCAGCCGAATCAGGCAATGAACTTCTGCTTGCGCAGCCAGCCGGCCAGGCGTTCGGCAAACACCTGGTAGCCTTCGCTGTTGGCATGGATCTGGTCGGACCGCAGTTCGGCGCGTGACAACACCTGCGACCAGCCGTCCTCGAACAACGGCACGCCGGTCGCTTCCGCCACCTCGGCATACACCGGGTGGTCGTTCAGCGAGCCCAGCGCCGCGGCCATCAGCTCGGGCCGCGGCTGGGCAATCAGCACCACCTGGGTCGCGGCAGCGGCGGTCTGCACCAGCTGCGTGAGTGCCGCGCGGGTGCGCGCCTCGGGCCATTTGCGCAGGAAGTCGTTGCCGCCGATGGACAGCAGCACCAGCCCGGGCGTGTTGCCCGTCAGCAGGCCGGTCAGGCGCAGCAGCGCGCCTTCGCTGGTGTCGCCGTTGATGCCGGCGTTCTGGGTGGTGTGGCCGGTCAGGCGCTGGAGCTGCTCGGGGTAAGCCGTTCCGGCGGCGGCGCCGTAGCCAAAGGTCAATGAGTCACCGAGGCACAGCAGGGTGGCGTCTTGGGGCAGGGTGCGCGCGGCGGGTCCTGATCGGGAGCAACCGGCCGACAGCAGCAGGGCGGCGCCCAGACCGGCCAGCCACAGCCGGCGTTGTGGATCGGGAAGCTGGGCAGACATGGGGCAAGCATAAACCAGCCCGCCGCGCCAACGGGCGCTCGGGCGGCGGATCGCTGCGGCGCAGGCAGGTGTGTGAAATTGTTCGGCGTCGCGAAGGCGCAGCAGGGCTGTGGTAGGCTGAAAGCGTGCCTGTGCAACCACAGGAGCCCCCGTGAAAACCGGTTTGTTGCCAAGGAGTGACTGGTCTTGAAGCTGCCCCGCCTACCTGCAAACGTTCTGGCCGGCCTGGGCCTGGGCCTGAGCCTGCTGCTGGCGGGCTGCGCGGCGCCGGTCAAGCAGTTTCCGCTGCAGGAGCAGTTCAGCTCCACCGCCACCTACTCGCGCCTGTTCGACGCCACCGCCGCGCAGACCTGCGAGGCCGCGCGCCGCGCCCTGTTGAGCCAGGGCTACATCATCAACACCGCGCGTGAGGACCTGGTGGACGGCCACAAGAGTTTCCAGCCGGAGCCGGAGGCGCATCTGCAGATGTCGATCCGCGTGGTGTGTGCGCCCGAGACCAGCGATAACAGTGTCAGCCTGGGCTTTGTCACCGCGCTGCAGGACAGCTACACGCTCAAAAAGAGCAACAACTCCGCCAGCCTGGGCGTGGGTGCGATCGGCTCGGTGTCGCTGCCCTTCAGTTCGAGCAACGACGCCCTGGTCAAGGTCGGCAGCCAGACCATCACCGCCGATGCGTTTTACGACCGCTTCTTCGACCTGGTGAAACGTTACCTGGTGATGGACGACAGCGCCGACATGGCCAACAGCCCGGCGTCGCCGCGCTGAACTGAGCCGATCCCTGCGCGGCCGCGCGCCGCACGCATCCGGATACCCCTGTATCGGCGAGGTAAATCGCCGGTAAATACACACGGCGACACGCGGCGTTGACGCCTGCTTCACACGGCCCGCCCACCATGGGCGCATCGGATCTCACATGCCTTTGAAAAGCAGCGATCCGGTAGCAAGCCAGGGGCTTGCTGGCCCTTTGTCCGAAAGCAGGAGAACCGCATGAAATCGAAACTGTTGACCACTTCCTTGTTGGCATCCGCCTTGTTCGCCGGCCTGGGCCTGTCCCCGGCAATGGCGCAAAACACCAGCACCCCCCAGGTGGACCGCGCGCAGCAGGCGATCGGCGCCCGCATCCAGCAGGGCCTGAACTCCGGCCACATCACCCCGTCCGAAGCCCAGGCACTGTACCGCCGCGACCGCGACATCGCGGCCAGGGAGGCCTTCTTCAAGTCCAACGGCCAGGCCACGCCGCAGGAGCGCCAGCAACTGCGCGCAGAACTCGACGCCCTGGGCGCCGATGTTGAACGCATGATGGCCAACAATGTGTACAACGCGCCGCGCGACGTCGGCACGCCCGGGCTGGACCAGCAGGAATACCGCATCAGCCAGCGTATCGACGAGGGTGTGCGCAGCGGCCGCATCACGCAGCGCGAAGCGCGACGCCTGCACAACCGGGAACGCGTGATTGCGCAGCACGAGGCCAGTTTCAAGGCCGACGGCGTGGTGACGCCGCAGGAGCGCCGCCAGTTGCGCGCCGAACTCAAGACCTTGCGGGATGAGGTCGAGCGCGCCCTGCGCAACGGCCGCGGCCGCGGCTAGGCCCCAGCGGTCCTGACGGCCTGGCGCGCCCGCGCGTCAGGCCGGGCCGCCGGCCGGGTCCTCGCGCCAGGCGCCGGGCGCCAGATCGTCCAGCTGCCAGCGGCCGATGGCCGCGCGTATCAGCCGCAGCGTCGGGAATCCGACGGCGGCGGTCATGCGCCGCACCTGCCGGTTGCGGCCCTCGCGGATCACCAGTTCGACCCAGCTGGTGGGAATGGCCTGGCGCACCCGCACCGGCGGGTCGCGCGGCCACAGCGCTGGCGGCGGCGCGATCCGCCTGGCCCCGGCCGGGCGGGTGATGCCGTCATTGAGCATGACGCCATCACGCAAGGCCTGTAGCGCGGCCTCATCCGGCATACCCTCGACCTGCACCCAGTAGGTCTTGTCCATCTTGAAGCGCGGGTCGCTGATGTGCGCCTGCAGCTTGCCGTCATCGGTCAGCAGCAACAGGCCTTCGCTGTCGGCATCGAGCCGCCCGGCCACGTACACGTCCGGGATGGTGATGAAGTCCTTCAGTCCGCGCCAGCGTCCCTCGGGCGTGAACTGGCTCAGCACGCCATACGGTTTGTTGAAAACCAGCAGGCGGGGTGGTGGTGCAACAGGCATCAGCAGCCCAGCTGGTCGGCCAGCGCGAGCAGGTCCGTCGCATGCCAGGTGTTGGCCGGGTCGGGCGACACGTCCTTGGGCTGCGCCGCGCCAAACTCCGCCGGCCGCTCGATGTAAGCCGTCTGCAGGCCGCAGGCGCGCGCGGCGGCCAGGTCGTCCTGGTGCGCCGCCACCAGCATCACCTCGCCGGGCGCCAGGTCGAACACCCGCGCCACACCGAGGTAGGTCGCCGGGTCGGGCTTGTAGGCACGAAAGACTTCGGCCGACAACACGCAGTCCCAGGGCAGGCCGGCACGTTTGGCCATGTGGGTCAGCAGGCCGATGTTGCCGTTGGACAGCGTGCAGATCGTGTGGCGCGATTTCAGCCGCGTGAGGCCGGCCACCACATCGGGCCAGGGGTCCAGCCGGTGCCAGGCGCGGTTCAGGTGCTGCCGGTCGGCTTCGTTCATGTCCGCAAGCCCGAACTGCGGCAGGATGCCGTCGAGGATGAGGCGGTGCAACTCGTCGATGCGGGTCCAGCCGAGCTCGCCCGACATCACGCGCGCCATGGCCGGGCGGTAGCCGGCCCGCCAGGCCAGCGCAAATGCCGCGCCATTCACGCCCGGCCGCAGGGCCTGCACCTCGCGCGCGATGCTGCCGTGCCAGTCGACCACGGTGCCGAACACATCAAAAGCCAGAACGCTGGCACGGGCGGGCAGGGGGCTTGGGTTCATCGCTGCATTATGCGCAGGCGCCACCGTGTCAACCCTGATGCCGGGCGCGTGGCACATGCACCGGCAGGCGCTACACTGGTCCGGAGCGTCAGGAAGCTGGCGCATGACGCGCGGCGCGAATCACGAAAGAGCTTCATGACGCCTAAGGCTGGAGAGTGTTGGTGACGGGTTTGCGTATCCGGCTGGTGCTGGTGGCGCTGCTGGGCTTGCTGCCCCTGTTCGTCGCGGTGTTTTATCCCGCGCTGCTGAGATCCCACGGCCGGGAGGCCGGCACCGCGGTGCATGCCGGCCTGGTGTTTGCGCTGGCCGCCCTCGGCATGGTGCTGGCCGCCTGGGCGGCCGACCGGCTGGTGCTGGCGCCGCTGCGCCGCCTGCAGCAGCAGGCCGACCGCCTGCAGGGCGCGCCATCGGCCGACGGCCAGACCGCTTGTGAACTGGGCGCCTTGTCGCGCAGCCTGGCGCATCTGTCCGATGTGCTGGCGGCGCGCGAGCAGGAACTGGCCAGCACCGAAGAAGCGCTGCAACTGGCGCGCTGCCGGCTGCGCACCGCGCAGCGCATCGGCCGCATCGGCCACTGGGACCTCGACATCGCCAGCAAGCGGGTCTGGTGGTCCGAGGAAACGGCGGCGATCTATGGCCTGGCGCCGGGCGCACCAGCTGCCTCCGGCGGCAGTTATCAGGCCAGCCTGTCCCATGTCTTTCCCGACGACCGCGACCGCTACGCCGCCGCGCAAAAACTTTTCTTCACCGGCCAGGGCCCGCTCGACATCGAATACCGCACCGTGCGGGCGGACGGCGAGTTGCGCTGGGTGCATGCGCTGGGCGAGGCGGTGCTGGACGCGCAGGGCCAGCCGGTCACCTTGTCGGGAACGGTGCAGGACATCACCGACCGCAAACTCGCCCGCGACGCCCTGCATGCCAGCGAAGCGCGCTTTCGCCAGCTGACCGACGCGATGCCGCACATCGTCTGGACCATGCATGCGGACGGACAGCACAAGTGGTTCAACCAGACCTGGCTGGACTACACGGGTTTGAGCATGGAGGCGAGCCTGAGCAAGGGCTGGAGCGTGCTGCTCCACCCCGAAGACGCCGACCGCATCAACAGTGCCTGGTCGCGCGCGCTGGCGCTGGGCGAGGCCTGCGAGATCGAACACCGGCTGCGCCGCGCCGACGGGGCTTACCGCTGGATGCTGGGTCGCGCGCTGCCGCAGCTCGGTGCGGACGGCCAGCGCGTGCAATGGCTGGGCACGCTGACGGATATTGACGACCTCAAGCGCGCCACCGACCTGCTCGAGAAGAACATGTTCATGAACCGCATCGCCGGACGCATGGCGCGGCTGGGCAGCTGGACCATCGACCTGCCGGAACGCAAGCTCACCTGGTCGGACGAGAACTGCGCGATCCACGAGGTGCCGCCGGGTTATGTACCGACGCTGGACGAAGGCCTCGGCTACTTCCTGCCGGAAGACCGGCTCAAGGTGATCCGGCTGGTCGAGGCCTGCGCCGCCCACGGCACGCCGTATGAGTTCACGCTGCCCAAGATGACGGCCAGGGGGCGGCGCATCTGGGTGCGCTCGCTGGGCGAGGCGGTGCGCGACGCCGACGGCAACATCATCCGCCTGCAGGGTGCTTTCCAGGACATCACCGAACAGAAGGCCGCCGAGGCGCGCACGCTGGCGCTGGAGGCGCGCATGATGTCCACGCTGGAGAGCATCACCGACGGCTTTGCGCTGATGGACGGCGACTGGTGCTTCACCTTCCTGAACCGCCAGGCCGAGAACATGTTGCAGCGACCGGCCGGCCAGTTGCTGGGCAAGAACCTGTGGCAGGAGTTTCCCGACATTCTCGGCACGCCGGTCGAACGTGGCTACCGTGCCGCCGTGGCCGAGCAGCGCAGCGCGCGCTTCGAGGCCTTTTACCGGCCGCTGCGGACCTGGTTCGTGTTCCACGTCTATCCGACGCAGGCGGGCACGGCTGTTTATTTCCAGGACATCACCGCGCGGCGCCAGGAGCAGGCCCAGTTGCACCTGCTCGAGACCGCCGTCTCGCGCCTGAACGACATGGTGGTGATCACCGAAGTGCGCAGCGGCGACGCGGGCGGCCCGCACGTGGTGTTTGTCAATGACGCCTTCGAACGCCTGACCGGCTACAGCAGCACCGAGGCCATGGGCCAGAGCGTGATGCTGCTGTGGGGCACCACCCACCAGCAGGCCGAGCTGCAGCGCATACGCGTCGCCATGGAGCGCAAGCAGCCGGTGCGCACCGAAATTTCGGTGCGGGCCAAGGGCGGCGCGCTGCTGTGGCTGGAACTCGACATTGCCCCGATCGCGGGGGAGACCGGCAAGTTCACGCACTGGGTGGCGGTGGGACGCGACATCAGCGAGCGCCAGCAGCAGCAGCAGGAAATCCTGAGCCTCAACAGCGAGCTGGAAGAACGCGTGTTGCTGCGCACCGGCCAGCTCGCCGAGGTCAACCGCGAGCTCGAGTCCTTTGCCTATTCGGTCTCGCACGACCTGCGCTCGCCGCTGAACACGGTGGACGGCTTCAGCCAGCTGCTGCTCAAGAGCGACGCGGACCGGGTCAGCGACAAGGGCAAACATTACCTCGACCGCATCCGCGCCGGCGTCAAGCAGATGGGCGATCTGATCGAAGGCCTGCTGACGCTGGCGCACCTGTCGCGCGAGGAAATACGCTCCGAGCTGGTGGACCTGTCGGCGCTGGCGCGCGGCATCGAGCAGCTGCAGCGCGAGCGCGAGCCGCAGCGCCAGGTGGTGTTCCACATCGACGAGGGGCTGCGCATCCACGGTGACCCGCGGCTGCTGACCGCGGTGCTGCAAAACCTGCTTGGCAATGCCTGGAAGTTCAGCGCGCGCCAGCCGCTGGCGCAGATCACGCTGGCGCGGCAGGCGGGCAGCGGCGGCGAGGACGTGTTTTTTGTGCGCGACAACGGCGCCGGTTTTGACATGGCGTTTGCCCACAAGCTGTTCGGCACCTTCGAGCGCCTGCACTCCCCCGGCGACTTTCCGGGCACCGGCATCGGCCTGGCCACCGTCAAGCGCGTGATCGAGCGCCACGGCGGACGTGTCTGGGCCGAGGGCAAGACCGGCGAGGGGGCGACGTTTTACTTCTGCTTCGGGCGACAGTCGGGGCCGGCGGCCTGATCACGGCGGGCGGCCAGTGGGCCGGGGGCCGGTGAGGTGGCCAGTGTGAACCGCCACTCACCTCCCGATTGCTATTGTTTTAATAGCTGGTGACGACCGCCCGACATGGGCTGACGCCACTTTTTATTGTCAAACCGCAGGCTCAGGCGGCTTTGGCGCGGCGCTGGCTGAAGGCCGACGTGCGTTTGGCGCTGACCGTGCTGACGTCGTCACCGGCGATCTTGCCGGCCAGGTCGGCGGTTTTCTGCTCGATCTGTGTCGCGAGTTTGCTCAGCACCAGTGCGCCGGGGGCGGTGACCTGGGCAATCGTCGACAGCGTGTTGACGCCGGTTTTTTCCTCAAACAGCGCGGCGTTGGCGGAAGCGCGTTCGACGCCGGTCTCCAGGACCTTGACCAGCTGGTTCACCACCTGCTGGGCGCCGCTGCTGGTCAGGCTCAGGCCCTTGGTGTAATAAACGCTGAACGCCAGTTGGGCGGCGCGGGCATTTTTGGCGGTTTCGGACGTCAGTTCCGAACGCGACTCGCGCAGGGCCTTGTTCCAGCGCTGCTCCAGCAGGCTGACCACACGCTCGCCGCCAGCGCGGTAGGCATCGATCATGTTTTTGGCGGTGTTGCCGTAGGCTTCGATCAGGTCGGTGGCGACGGTGGACAGGTTTTTGGCAGTCATGGAGCTTTCCTTTGAAAAGGTTGGAAGATGGCTCATCATCAGGGTTTTCACTAGTGGCTGCAACCTAGCCCGGCGGGCTTTGTTAGGGGCGCGTGCCCAGAATGACCCGGCCGGCAACTGGCGCGTCGGCCTCAGCGCTGCAGCGCGTCCGCCACGGCCTGCGTCGCGGCAATCAGGTCGGTGACCAGACGTTCATCGACGTCGAGCAGGCCTTCGTACTCGCCGAGGTTGCGCGTGTTGTGGCATTTGTCCAGAACCCGCCACACCTCGGGCCCCAATCCCAGCGTATGCGGCAGCAGCTGGAACACGATATAGCGGTTGGCGGGGCGATAGCCCGCGCGCCGCAAGGCAGCCAGGCACAGGGCATGCGCCGCGTTGTAGGCCAGGTCGAAGCGGCTTTCCAGCGCCAGCGTGGTGTTGCGGGCGTCGGCCAGCCGCGCGGCGCCGGTGCGCGCCAAGCCGGCGATCTCGCTGGCGTCGGGTGCTTCGGCTTTAAGCGGTTTGCCGGGGCCGCACAAGTTGTCCAGTTCAGCCACCAAGCTTCTCCTCGCTGCCGATCAGCCAGATCTTCGGTTGTTGCAGCACACGCGTGACAAAGGCGTTGTCCTGCGTGATGCGTTTGGTCAGGTCTGCGGGTGTGTACAGCGTGGGATTGACCTTGCGCCCCAGCGACCGGGTGGCAGCTTCCAGCGCGCCGAACACGTCGGCGTAGCCGAGGTCCGCGCTGATCACCATCACGTCGATATCGCTGTGCGCGGTGTCGCTTTGTTTGGCGACCGATCCGTAGACAAAGGCGCATACGATCTGCGGCGCCAGTGGTGCCAGTGCCGTGCGCAACACATCAGCCAGGCCCGAGGTCTTCATGACCAGGCCGCGCAACTCGGCAAACACCGGCGCCGCCGTATTGGCCTGGTAGTGCTTCTGGTTGCCCTGTTTGCTGACCGTCAGCAAACCTGCATCCGACAGGGCCGCCAGTTCGCGCTGTACCGAGCCGGTGCCCGACTGCGCCAAAGCGATCAATTCATTTGCATAAAAGCTGCGCTCGGGGTTGCCAAACAGTACCGCCAGTACACGCTGGCGCCCCTTGGGGAACAGGGCGTCGGCAATACGCGTGCTGCCTGCATCTGGAGGAGTTATACCCATAATGGGTTCGATCATACCCGATTAGGGTTTTTTACCAAGCTGAAAGTGACGCGTAGCAGCAGGCGGCTCTGCCTTCCGGCTGATGGTGTGCTGCAATTTTGATAGCTGGAAGCCCATGCAGGACATGGGCTGGAGGCCGATTTGGCTTGAAATCAGGCGAGAAACAGCGCCGGATCCACCATGCTGCGGTTCAGCATCACGCCCCAGTGCAAATGCGGGCCGGTCACCCGGCCGGTGGCGCCCACGGCCCCGAGGCGCGCGCCTGCGGGCAACACATCACCCGTCTGCGCGTCCATCGCGCTCAGGTGGCAGTACATGCTGAGCAGGCCACCGCCGTGGTCCAGCCAGACCGTGCCGCCGTTGAAGAAATAGTCGCCCACGTCGATCACGCGGCCCGGAAGCGGCGCCACCACCGGCGTGCCGGTGGCGGCCGCGATGTCCATGCCGCTGTGCGGATTGCGCGCCTGGCCGTTGAACACGCGGCGCAGCCCGAACGAGCTGGACTTGCGCCCCGGCACCGGCACGCGCATGCGCAGCGACGCCGGCAGCGGCTGGCTGAAGGTTGCCATCACGGTCTCCTGGTGCGCACGCTCGCGCTCGTATCGCGCGAGGTCTTCCGGCGACAGGTCCACCGTGCGCGGCGACACCTTCAGTTGTTGTTCGCTGTAACGTTTGGGCGCGATGCTGTAGCTGAGCTGCCGCGGCCCGCCTTCGGTCGTCTGCACCGTGATCGCGGCATCACCCGGCGCCGCCGCCAGCGGGATGCCGACAATCGCCGTCCAGGCGATTTGGTCGCCCACCACCAGCAATGGAAGCTCGCCCTGGTGCGCCACCGGCCGCTGCGCCGACGGGCCTAGCGGCAGCCGCGCCACACCGCCCGGCACCTGCGACGCACGCGGCCACACCGTGGCAACATCGGAGGGCGTGGCGGCCCCACCTGCGCCGGGCAGGGCCAGCAGGCCCAGTGCACCCAGCACTGCCCTGCGGCGCGACAACGCAGGGCACAGGCGCGTCAAATCAGAAGAAGACACAATCTGCCTATTTTTCCCAGACGATTTTGCCGTCGCGCATGTAGTCGTCGAACTGGGTCTTGGGAATGGCCGTCACGCCGGCCACGCCGTCGCCCGCATCCCAGCTCAGGGTCGCGCTGTCCGGCTCCAGCGCGACTTCCACCCGGCCCGGCGGAATGACAATGGGCGCGCCGTCGCCGGGGGTAAAGGTCACGTCGCCGACGATGGTTGCGAATTGGGGCATGGAAGTCTCCTTGAAGAGTTGGACAGCGGCTCGGCTGTCGGGAATGTCTGGCTCCCCTTCATTAAGCATGAGGCCCGCTGTCCGGCGTGTCAGCCAAAAGCGCGTTTTTTCCGCGATGGAAGCAGGGGCTTTAGCTGCAGCTCGCGCCCGCCGCACGCGTGAAGCGCGCGCCCTGGGCCAGCGCCATGTTGCCCTGCGCCGAACTGATGCGCAGTACATCGCCCTGCGCCTCCAGCACCAGCTCGCCGCTGCTGCCGGCCGGTGTGCGCAGCTCGTTGCCGCTGATGCTGCCGGCCAGCGCACGCGTGCGCTCGCGCCAGCCCAGCGTGCCGCTAAAGGTCTGGTAGCTCTGGGTCAGCTGGATGCTGGCGCCGCGCAGCAGCCCGCTGGCGCACCACAGGCCATCGACCTTCGCGGGCACGGTCCAAAGATGGATCCTGCTCGACTTCTCGCGGCCCACCGCCTTGTTGGGAACCTCCACCACGGTCGTGCGGTCCGGCTTCCAGTCGCCCATGTCCCAGTCGTGCGAAACGATGCGGGTGCCGGGTTTCAGCGCGAGCAGGGCAGGGCGCAACTGCAGGTTGAACTCCGGCAGCAAATACATGGTGATCACGCTGGCCGGCGCCAGGTCGGTCTTGAACAGGTCCTGCACCCGGAACTCGACCTTGTCCGCCACACCGGCGTTGCGCGCATTGGCCTTGCTTTTCTCGACCAGCGCCGGGTCGATCTCGACACCGAGGCCGGTCGCCTCAAACTTCTTCGCCGCCAGGATCACGATGCGCCCGTCGCCCGAACCGAGATCAATCACATGGTCGCCACGCTTGACGCCGGCGCTGCTCAGCATTTCGAGCGTGACGTTGTCGGGGGAGGTGATGAAGGGGACTTCTTCGAGGGGTTGGGCTGCAACAACTAGCGGAACAAAGGTAAGAAAATGCGTAACACAGCGAACTGTCCATATTTGAAGAATTTGAACCGAGCCCCTATTACAGGCGAGGTTAAGTACCCCTCCAGATTTCGCAGTTATTTTCATTCGCTGATGGCCGCTTTTAGGTCTGACAGAGCTGATTTGGCTAAGGATCGATCAGTGGGAATTTTTTCGTGTATTCGGTCTAACACGCCTGCCAACTTCTGCAGAAAAGGGCGTTCAGCGCGAACGATATCGGACATATCTTCCGGCCGGTAACGTCGGGAAAATGCACTCGAAATACGGAAAAGATCTTCAGTTGCCGCTTCATTGCGTGTAAAAACTTCGTGTAATAGCGGTGAGAGAACATCTATATCGCGTCCGGACGTGAATATCTGTGACCTAGCATAGTTAGTTCCACGCAACTCTTCGGAGAATTTAGTTGAATCACTTTTTATTAACTGAAATAGTTGTGCCTTCTTCTTATCCCAATTTTGTTTGTCTATCTTCTGCGACATTAGTTTGAAGTTTTCAATTGTTCTGGTGTGGAGCTCGCCTGCAGAAGGAGCCATAAAGTTAGGCTCAAAAAGCGCTACTGGACATTCCATCTGAAGAGCTTGAGCTATATAAACATTGCCCGCCTCAAGGACGCGATCCATTATGTCTTCGCCGGATAGCGTAATGGCCTTCTTTTTTGACAGGTGAAAAAGAATATGGGTAATACGACCAAGCTCATTCAAATCTTTAAATTTAACGTGGGTTATGAGTTGAAGAACCTCGTCGAGTACGACATCGAATTCTTGTTGTGAGAGGTGCCAGAATCGCTCAATTTTTTGGATAGGCTTATGGTTGTTTCCTGGCTCCAGTAAATCTTGTAGTTGTTTGGATAGTAGTGAAACTTCACACAAGCCATGCCGAACGAATCTAAATATTTCATGGGCATAGATCGGTGGGGCTGCTTTCGAATCAAGCACTTTTTCAATGAACGCTACGCCTGCGTCTGTTGAAGACTCCCCGCTGGCATACATATCGAAAATTTCAGAATCTGCTGAGCAAAAAACACGCTCAATCCTATCTGCTGTATGAGGACTCTCGTTGAGCTGAATGGCCACCGCGACACTGGTATGAAGTAGCTGATGAATATTCTTTTCATAAGCCAGTTGCAGTTCTTTCGGCATCATTTCGATCAATTCCGAAAAACACCTTACAGCGGAAATTGTCAAGCGCATATTACGGCACCCTGACATTCTGAGAACTTCCTCCAAAGAGGTGGTAAGTTGTTCTCGTTGCAGGGCCGCTTTTAAAATTGCTGTCTTTTCGAGATCGGGTCGGGTAACGTCTAAGGTCCTACTGACGACGTCCTTTAAGGTTGGGCAATAAAGAAGGGTACGTCCGACTATTTTTTCTTTGCTATCGTTATACGAGGGTGATATTTTTAATTTATCCTCGTCGCAAAGGATTAGAACCTTGCATTGCTTAATTTCTAACAGAGTAGAAATTTTCCCGAGCACTTGAGCTAAGAGACTCGGGTCCAATCTCTCCAAATCGTCTATGCAAACTAATGTCGAATTGTTTATGGTTGCTTCAACTTTTAGAACTTCATCGAGCTTTATGGATGTCATTCCAATCAAGCCTTTTAAAACAGCTCCTGTCGCCTGTGCAAAACCATTTTTGAATAAAGGATAAGCTGCTGAAAAGAGAGAACGATCTACCTGATCGGCTTCGCTTATTCCATTGACGGAAAGATATAAAACCTTCAGAGCTACTGGCTCATTGGCTTCAGCAATATCTTTCAAGCTTGACTGAAAGAAATATGTTTTTCCGGTTCCCCATTTGCCGGAAATCATCAGGGCCTGATGGTTTGATTTCGAAGAAATGTATCTTCTAAAAGACGCCTCAATTTGCTGATTATTGAGGGCTGTATTTACGGACATATAAATGACCTTTTGATTAACTGATCAATTATTTTCCCCAGGAATCTTTCATTCCTGCAACTCGATTGAACACCGCTTTCCTCGCAGCGTAATCCTTCAAGTCAGTGACAAAGTACCCATGCCGCTCGAACTGGAAGCGCTGGCCGGCATCGACCCTGGCCAGTCCGGGGCTCTGTTTGTCCGCCGTTCTGCCTGCAGGTCATTCCGCTTGTACCCTGTTTTTCCAGTACTGTGGCTTACGGTGCTGATGGGCGACCGCGATGACCAACAGGTCGCGCTCGTCTGCACTGTAGATGATGCTGTAAGGAAAGCGATTCAGTCGGCAGCGCCTGAGGGTGGGCGACAGCGGATGCCACGCGTTCGGAAACTGACTGATCAGCTTCAGGGTTTTCAGGGTTTCAAGCAAAAATGCCTCGCCCAAACCGGGCGCCTGGCTTGCATACCATTCGATGGCCTCATCGAGTTCGTTCTGTGCGGGCTCAAGAAGCCGGATGTTCATGCCGACCGGTTGGCTACCTGGTATTTGGCCAGCACATCTGACAGCGGGATGGCGCGGATCTCGCCTCGCCTGTAGGCCGCAAGGCGGTCATTGGCTTCTGCTGTCCACAGCGCTTCCAGCGATGCGTCAGGAACGTCGAGGCTGTCAAGAAGATGCTCGACCAGTGCCAGACGCTCATCCGGGGGCAATTGCAAGGCTTGCGCGCTCAGGGCTTCTGCGGTTTGGCTCATTGTTCGCTCCGTGACAGGTTCAGAGAAGACATGACTCACTATAACGCCGACCCGTTTGCACGTCGCCTGCTGGCGTGACGTGCTACTTGGCCCAGGAATCTTTCATCCCCGTCACCCGATTGAACACGACTTTCCCCGATGCGTGATCCTTCAAGTCAGTGACAAAGTAGCCATGCCGCTCGAACTGGAAGCGTTGACCGGCGGCCACACCGGCCAGTGACGGCTCCACATAAGCCGTGACAACGCTCAGGCTGTTCGGGTTCAGGTTCTCCAGAAAATCTTTTCCGTCCGCTTCGGGGTGCGCTTCGGTGAACAGGCGGTCGTAGAGGCGCACTTCGGCCTGCACCGCGTCGTTGACGCCGACCCAGGTGATCACGCCTTTGACCTTGACGGCGTCGGAGCCCGGCGTGCCGCTTTTGGTGTCGGGGATCAACTTCGCTTGCACTTCGGTGACTTGGCCGTTCGCGTCTTTGCTGGCGCCGGTGCATTCGATCACGTGGCCGTATTTCAGGCGCACCTTGTTGCCCGGGAACAGGCGGAAGAAGCCCTTGGGCGGTGTTTCTTCGTAGTCGGTGCGTTCAATCCAGACTTCCTTGCCGATCTTGAATTCGCGTTTGCCCTGCTCGGGGTGGTGCGGGTGCACCGGGGCGCTGCAGTCGTCGAGCTTGCCTGCGCCCATCACTTCGTCCCAGTTCGTCAGCACGAGTTTGACCGGGTCCAGCACGGCCATGGCGCGCGGGGCGATCGGGTCCAGCGTGTCGCGCAGTGCGCCTTCGAGCGTGCTGTAGTCGATCCAGCTGTCGCTTTTGGTCACGCCGATACGTTCGGCAAACAGATGAATCGCTTCGGGTGTGTAGCCGCGCCGGCGCAGGCCGACGATGGTGGGCATGCGCGGGTCGTCCCAGCCGCTGACGCGTTTTTCGTTGACGAGCTGGGCCAGCTTGCGTTTGCTGGTCAGCACATAGGTCAGGTTCAGGCGCGCAAATTCGTACTGGCGCGGGTGCGGGCTGGCGATCAGTTGGCCTTCCGCCAGTTTGTCGAGCAGCCAGTCGTAAAACGGGCGCTGGTCCTCGAACTCGAGTGTGCAGATGCTGTGGGTGATTTGTTCGAGCGCGTCCTCGATCGGGTGCGCATAGGTGTACATCGGGTAGATGCACCATTTGTCGCCGGTGTTGTGGTGGTGCGCGCGGCGGATGCGGTAGATCGCCGGGTCGCGCAGGTTGATGTTGGGCGAGGCCATGTCGATTTTGGCGCGCAACACGGCCGCGCCGTCGGCCAATTTGCCATCGCGCATTTCGCGGAAGCGCGCCAGGTTCTCGGCAACCGGTCGGCTGCGGAAGGGGCTGTTGACACCGGGCTTGACGAAATCGCCGCGATTGATGCGCATCTCGTCGGCGCTTTGTTCGTCCACATAGGCGTTGCCCGATTCGATCAGGTACTCGGCGGCGCGGTACATGAAGTCGAAGTAGTCGCTGGCCTGGTACAGGTTGTTCTCGCCGTTGTTGTGCCAGTCGAAGCCCAGCCACTGGACCGCGTCCTTGATCGCGTTGACGTATTCGGTGTCTTCCTTTTCCGGGTTGGTGTCGTCAAAACGCAGGTGGCAGACACCCTGGTAGTCGCGTGCCAGGCCAAAGTTCAGGCAGATGCTTTTGGCGTGGCCGACGTGCAGGTAGCCATTGGGTTCGGGCGGAAAGCGCAGGCGGACTTTGGCCGGATCGGGCTGGCCGCCCGCGTGGTGGGCGGCGTCGCCGGGGCTGCCGCCCCATTGCCGCCCCGAATACGTGCCTTTGGCCAGGTCGTGTTCGATGATCTGGCGCAGGAAATTGCTGGGTTTGTGAATGTCTTTGTCGGCGGGGGAGGTCATAGGCCGATTCTAGGTGCTTGGCCGGGTGAGTTACGTTTGGCTACCGACTTCACAGAGCATCCGGTAGGCGGTTTACGGTGCAGGACGTTTAATAGCCACAAGGGCAAGCGCCCATAACCAGGAGAAAGCCAGATGATCCAATCAATCGCCCGTTCTGTTTCGTCCACCCGGACCTTGCTGATGGCGGGTGCCGCTGCAGTGTTGTCGGTGGCCGCCATGGGTTTTTCCAGCGGCGCCCATGCCCGCAGCGACGTCAACTTCTCGGTCGGGGTGTCCACCCCGGGCGTGGTGATCGGTGTCAGCAACGCCTACCCGGTTTACACCTCGCCGGTGTATGGCCAGCCGGTCTATGGTTACCAGCAGCAGCCGGTGTATGTGCAGCCGCAACCGGTCTACGTCCAGCCGCGCCCGGTTTACCGGCCGCACCCGATCTATGTGCAGGCGCCGGTTTATGTGGCGCCGCCGCCGGTGTATTACCGCGGTGGGCATCACTACCGCCACCACGGTCACCGTGATCGGGGCCATCGCGGCCACGGTCACGGCCACGGCCATAACCGCTGAGCCGGACGCGTGACCGCATCGGGGTGACCATCGCCCCGCAAAAAAGCCCGCAGCTTGCCAGCCTGCGGGCTTTTTCATGGGGAACTGCGCTTCAGGAACTGAGCTGGCGCCAGAACACGTAGTCGGCCTCGTAGGGCACGCTGACCCGCATGCCGAGTTCGGCCGAGCTGCAGTTGCGTGTGGACGGCAGGCCGCCCAGGGTGCGGATGCGCTGGATGTAGCTGATGTTGTTGAGCGTGCCCGGCAGGTTGGCCGGCTCGACGCGTGCGCGCTGCAGCGGCAGGTTGGGCGCGCCGTTGTCCACCTCGACAAACTCGCGCACCGCCAGTTCGGAGCCGTCGCGGTGCACCCAGCTGCGCGCGCTGCGGGCCAGCGTGATGCTGTTGTTGGAACTGTCGCGCAGCTCGATGCTGCGGTCCATCGGCAGCCAGGCGTACTGCCACGGTGAGCGGCTGGTGGCCTGGCATTCGTACTGGAGCTGGCCGCTGCCGCGGGCTTCGAGCACCGCCTGGTGGCCGGCCGGCACACGGATGTCACCGGGCAGCGTCGGTTGCCGGGTCAGGTACTCGGCCAGCGGTCGCGGCGCCGAACAGCCGGCCATCAGGAAAACGGCGCTGGCTGCCAGCACGAGGCTGTGCAGGCGGGGGGTGCGGGAGCGTGTGGCAGTGTGAGTGTTCAAAGGATTTCCCGGTGATGTGGCCCAGACTGTTGTCCCGTCAGCGTGTCGGCGACGCCCGATGCTAAGACAAGCAAGCCCATAAAGAAAGTCCGCAGGCTTGAACCTGCGGACTGGTTGCCATTGCTGCTGAACAGCGCTGGCGCCGGACACACCGTTTCAAGCGGCGTGGCGGAAACTGGAACATCGTCGCTAATGATTACTTTCGAATCAATCAGCTCAAGGTGGTGCATGCAATGTCGTAAGCGCCGTAAGCCGAACGATTGCAATTTTTAAGCGGCTTGCTCAGGCCGGCGGGCTTGACCACCAGCGTGTAGCTGACGGTTCTGGCCGCGCCCGAATAAATCGATGGCGTGTTGTTGTTTGCCACATCGACGCCGGCCTGGCCCCGGGCCAGGGTGGCCACGGAAACGCCAGGCTCGTCGATCAGCACCCATTGCACGCGGCCGTCCGCCAGCACCACACGTTCATACAAAACGCTGTCATGGCCAGTGGCCATGTAGGTGGCCGGTTCGGAGAGGGGTGTGAGGGCGACGCGGCGGTAGATGTCGGTCGCGGGCGGTGTGGTGGAGAAAGCAGCCATCATGGCGGCCGTGCCGGTCACGAGCAGCAGGGTCAGCACCAGGCCGATGGCCAATGCGCGAATTGTGTTGTGTGTGCTTTTCATGGCCCTCACCCCTTTCATTCTGCGTTCTGCTTTTCTCTGTGATGACAGTAAAACCGATCGGGCGCCCAGCCGGTGTAGGAGGCTGCCCACAAGCACTGCAGGTGTGTATCGTGGGCAGCTTTTCTATCCGCGGGTTAGCCCTGAGGGGCTCAGCCCTGGCGCCAGAAGATGTAGTCGGCCTGGTAAGGCAGGGTCAGCTTCTCGCCGGTGTTCAGCGCGGCGCAGGGTTTGGTTTTTTCAATGCCGCCCTTGGTGTTGACGCGCTGGATGTAGCTGATGCCCTGCAAGGCGCCGCTGCCCGTGGACTGGGCGGTGGACAGTTGCAGCGGCAGGGTGTATTCGCCGTTGGGCGCGACCGCGATCTGCGTGCCGATGACGCTGGAGCCGTCGACGTGCTTGAAGGTGGCCGGTGGGCCGGAATAGGCCACCACGTCCTTGCCGGTGCGGTCCAGCAGGTTGGCCTGCGGGCTCACCAGCACCCAGCCGTAAGGGCCGGTGGCGGTGGGTTTGCATTCGTAATTCAGGATGCCGGTGGCGCGTGTTTCCAGCGCCACGGTGTTGCCGGCCGGGACCATCACCGCCTGGGGCAGGCGGTCCTGGGTGTAGACCTTGGGCAGCGGCGGGGCACTGGAACAGGCCGCCATGATCAGGGCAGTGCCGCCGACCATCAGCGTGGTGCAGAGCAGGCTTTTGCCGGCGGTGCGGGCTTGTGTGTTGATGCTTCTCATGTGTTTTCCCCGATGTGTTGTTGCCAGATGCCAGTAGAGCCGCGAATGATGTAAGCGGTTGTAGGACGCCCGACCGGCGTGCTGCAAGGCAACAGCGCTTCGTCACGGGGCCGCGCCAGCGTGGCGGCAGGCGCAAAAAAGCCCACAGGCCGCATGCGGCCTGTGGGCTAAAACCAGCCCTGCATGACGCAAGGCTGGCCGCTCACCATCTGGACAGAAAGCGAGCTTCCCGGAGAATCAATCTGCAGGGCTTACATGGCCTTGTAGAAGATGTAGTCGGCCTGGTACTTGACGATCTGTTTGGCGTTCAGGTTGCCGGCGGCGCAGGGCATCGCCGGGGCGACGCCACCCCGGGTGTCCACGCGCTGGATGTAGGTCACGCCCTGCATCGCGCCCGAGCCCATGGCCGGGTTGCCCTTGACGAGCTGCAGCGGGATGCTGCCAGCCATGCCGGTGTTGGGGGCCACCGCGAGTTGCACGGCGGTCAGTTTGGAGCCATCCATGGCTTCCCAGGTCGCGGGCGGGCCGTAGTACTTGCCAACCTGCTTGCCGCTGCGGTCAAGCAGCCTGGCGTCGGGACCGACAAACACCCATTCGTACTGGCCGGCCATGTCCTTTTTGGCGCTGCACTGGTAGGTGATCTCGCCGACACCGACGGTTTCCAGGGCGACCTTGTTGCCGGCAGGCACCTGCACGGCGGCGGGCAAGCCGGCCTGCGAGTAGACAGGCTTCATGGGCGACATGCTGCCGCAGGCGGCGATCAGCGAAACAGCGGCAGTGGCGATGGCGGTACGGATCATCATGGGTAACTCCTGGTGAAGTGAGAGGGGCTGGCGGCTGCCAGTTGTTGTTGACGTCCCGTGCAACGGCTTTTACGCAAACCCTGCACTGGCGCCTGTCAGGGGTACGCACGGCCGCAGGGCCGCGGATTCAGGCCAGACGAAACTTTGTGTAAGCGGACCGGGCCGCCAGCGGGCGTCAGGTGTGCGCGCGGCCGGCGCTGCGCGCCTACTGGCCGAAGCGCGGGCCCGTTTTCAGGAACTCGAATTCCAGCGCGGTGCTGGTGCGCCCCAGCGCGTTGTTGCGGTAGGGGAAGCGGCCCAGGCGGGCAATGATGTCGCGGTGCTGTTCGGCAAACCGCAGGCTGCTGGTCAGCGTCACGCGCAGGTTTTCGGGCGCATCTGCGGCCAGCTGGCGAAAGCGCCGCACGCCTTCTTCCTGCAGCGGCAGGTCCTCGGCGTGCATCAGCGGCATGTAGAGGAACATGCGGCCGACCCAGGGCAGCTGGTCGTCCATGCCCTGCGCCAGCGCGTCACGCACCAGTTGCTGGGCGCGCGCATCGCCGGCAAAGGCCCGGGCCTGGCCGCGATGGATGTTGCGCGGAAACTGGTCGAGCAGGATCACCAGCGCCAGCCGCTCCAGCGGGTCGGCTTCCCAGGCGCCCAGGCCGCCGTCCAGCGCCTGCCGCACGGCCGCGCCGAAACGGTCGGCGATCTGCCGGTCCAGCTCGGGCGTTCCGCCAAACCACTGTTTGCCCATGTCGCGGCCGGGCCAGCCTGATTCGAAGCCTTCGCCGAGCCAGAAGTCGAGGATGGACGCAGGGGTGGCGGTGTCGGTCATGGCATCGTGAAGAAGGGGCTACATCGCCCGGAACTGCTGACTGTACAGCCGACTGACCGCGAGTTTTTCCGGGCGGCCACGCAGGCTCAGCGTGAGCTTGCCGGCCTCGTCGCGGTGCACGCTGTCGACGGCCTCGGCCTGCACCACGGTGCCGCGGTGAATCTGCCAGAAGCGCTGCGGATCGAGCTGGGGCAGCAGTTCCTTCAGCGGTGTGCGTATCAGGTACTCGTGGCTGGCGGTCAGCACGCGGATGTATTTGTCGGCCGCCTCGAAATACAGCACCTCGGCCACCGGCACCATGCGGATGCTGCTGCCGACGCTGGCCTGGATCACCTTCAGGGGGCTGGCAGGTGACTGCCCGGCGGCCAGCAAATGCCGCAACTGGTCCAGCGCCTGGTCCAGGCCGGGGCTGGTGTCTGCTACCGAATTGATAGCTGTCAGCCCACGTCCGGCAAGGGTCAGCTGCAGTTTTGACACTGTTTTTTGCAGGCGCGCGGGCTGCACCGGTTTGAGCAGGTAGTCCACCGCCTGGGCCTCGAAAGCCTGCACCGCGTACTGGTCGTAGGCGGTGACAAACACCAGCGCCGGAAAGGCGCTGCCCGCCGGCCACGCGTCGGCCAGCTCGGCCGCCGCCTCCAGGCCGCCCAGACCGGGCATGCGGATGTCGAAAAACAGCACATCAGGCCGCAGCGCCAGCGCCTGCGTCACCGCCGATGCGCCGTCACCGACGCTGGCCAGCACCTGCAGCGCCGGCCAGGCGCGCGCCAGCTCGGCCTGCAGCGCCTGCGCGAGCAGCGGTTCGTCCTCGGCGATCAGCGCGGTGGCGGGCTGGCCGGTGCTCATGATTGATACGGAAATCGGGCGCTGGCCCTTGTCCCGCCTGAGGCGATAGCTACCAATTCGATAGCGCTTTCGGCGCCGTGGCTGCTCGCCAGCCGCTCCCGCACCTGCGCCATGCCGAAGCCGGTGCGTTCGCTGTCTGTCCCGGACAGGCCGACGCCGGTGTCGCTGACATCGAGCACGATGTGTGGGCCCTCGCGGCGCGCGCTGACCGCGATGTGTCCGCCGGCGACCTTGGGCTCCAGCCCGTGTTTGATGCTGTTTTCCACCAGCGGCTGCAGCAGCAGCGTGGGCACCGGGTGCTGCGCCAGCGCCTCGGGCAGGTCCAGCGAATAACTCAGCCGCGGGCCCATGCGGATGGCCATCAGCTCGAGGTAGTCGCGCACGCGGTCGAACTCGGCCTGCAGCGTGTGTGTGGCCTGCAGCGAGGCGCCCAGCGTGGCGCGCAGGTAGGCAATCATGTGGTCCAGCATGACCTGGGCGCGCTGCGGGTCGCTGCCGATCAGGGCGCGCAGGTTGGCCAGGGTGTTGAACAGCATGTGTGGTTCGAGCTGGGTCTCCAGCAGCTTCAGGCGCGCTTCGCTGGCATGCTGGCGCGCCTCCAGCATCTTGCGCTGCAGGTAGGCGCTTTTGTTGACCGCGTAGAAGTAGAAGCTGCCGACGATGCCGGCGATCGCGGTGATCAGGATGGAGTTGCGCAACTGGGCCGGATCCTGGTGGCCGGCGCCCGGCGGGTACCAGCCGTAGTACTGGCAGAGCGTGTCGGCGATGCGGGTGCCGCCCACGTAACCCAACACAATGGCGCCCAGCACCAGTACCAGTGCGGCCCAGCCCTGGGGCCAGCCGGTCTCGGCGCTGGAAGGAAACAGTTCACGCCCGAGGTCGATGACGGCCCAGGTGATGGTGGCGATGAACAGCGAATACACCAGCGGCGGGCCATAGGGCCTGTCCGGCGTGAAGGCGTACTGCAGGGTGGCAATCGCCAGCGCAAAGGCCATCACCTGCAGCATGTGCCTGAACTTGGCCAGCCAGTCGATTTTTTTCACCAGGGCCGGCGTGGCGACCAGGGGGGCGGGCTCAGGGCGCATGGCGACCGCGCTGCAGACGCTCTCGCTCCCTGCGCACCAGACGTTCGCGCAGGCCGTTGCCCAGCACGAACACCGATACGCCGTGCAGGGCCAGCCCGACGCCCCAGCCGAGCAGCGGGAACACCGACCAGGGTCGCTGGCCGAAGCCGTGACGCGACAGCGCCAGCATCAGCAGGTTCACGACCACGAAAAAAAACGCATGCACATACCAGCCGAGTTTGGCGCCGGCGCGTTGCTGGGCCAGGCTTTCGAGGGCTTCCGGGCTGCGGGACGGGATCATGCGGGCCATTCTAGGGGAGCAGGTGCTTGCGCATGAAGGCCGTGATCTTGCGGTCCACCGCCGGCAACAGGCTGCGGTCGAAACCGGGTGGGTCGAGGATCAGGTCTTGCGCCAGCGGCGACAGGACATCGGCCGGCGGCGGTGGCGACAGCAAGGCGCCGTGGCCGCCGGTGGGCAGGTCCGCGACCAGCTCGCAGCTTTTGCAGGCCTGCAGCACGCGGTCGCTGTGGAAGCGGGGGATCAGCCATTTGTCCCGCTGCGCCGTGACCAGGCCCAGCGGCACGGCCGGCGCGGCCAGCGAATCCATGTCGAAGTCCGCGGCCAGCGGCACGCCGGCCACCACGGCGCGAATGCGCGGATCGGTATGGACCTGCCAGGTGGCGTCGCTGAATTTCTGGCGGATCACCGCCAGCGCTACGCTTTTCTTCACCCCGTCCAGCATGCCGCCGGTCAAGCGGGTGCTCAGGCCGACGCAGGTGTGAAAGTCTTCGGCGATGTGCGCCTCGCAGTGGCTGGCCAGGCGGGCCGGCGACCAGCGGCCGCCCGCCAGCGTCAGGGCCGTGTGGCCGCCGGCCGACATGCCGTACATGCCGACCTTGTCGAGCGCCAGCAGCGGCGCAAAACGCGGGTCGCGCGCCACCGCGTCGATGGCGCGTGACACTTCGGCCGGCCGCTGCTTCCAGCTGTCGGGCCCGGGGCTGGACGGGTCGGTGTAGTTGTCGCCGCGGTGCCGCGGCAGCGCGACGACAAAGCCGTCGTCGATGAGGCTGCGCGCCAGGTCGGTGTAGGTCCAGGGCGAGCCGCCCGAGCCGTGCGAGATGACCACCAGCCGGCCGTTGCCGCGCACCGGCGGGCCCTGGAGGTCGAGTTGCGGGGCAAACGGCCCGCGCTGCACGCGCTGACCGGCGCCGGCGGTGGGGTAGTAGACGGTGACCGGGCCGTCGTCGGCCTGGCCGGCCAGTTCGGTAAAACCCATGCCGGCCTGGGCCAGGGTGCCCAGGCCGGCCAGGGCCAGGCACAGTGCGGCCGTGGTGGTGATTCGCAACAATTTGATGGACATGGCAATCTCCTGTTGGGGGGCTGTTCAGGCAGCAACAAACTGCCCATGCAGGCCCAGCGGCAAGCCGTAGGGCAGCATGACGCGGGCGACCGGCCCGGCGTTGACCGCCGCGGCATCAAACACCGACAGCGCGGTGCGCTCGCTGGGCCAATGGTAGGCCGTGCCGAGCACCCAGCCGCGGCCTTCCGGCGCCGTGCGCGAGGCCGGCACATACACATGTTCCTCGGCAATCCAGCCGTCACCGTAGCCGTGGCGCTGTTGCCGGTCGCCGTGCAGGGTCAGCACACTGTCGAAACCCTCCACACGTGTATCCATGCCGCGGCTGCGTGCCACCAGCGTGGTGAATTGTGTCGGCAGGCCGTTGCGGGCCGGGTGAATGCGCGGAAATTCCACGCCGCTGGCGTCCAGCGCCTGCATCTGCGCCTGGCCGGTGGCCGGGTTCAGCGTCATTTGTGTCCAGCGCGGCTGCTGCGCGTAGCCGGTCTGGCGCGGCTGGTCCACCTGCATCTTGCGCATGGCGCCCAGGATGTCAGGCTGCGCCACAAAACGCACTTGCACCGTGCCACCCTGCTCCCAGGCGTTGGCCAGGTGGAACACACCGGTGGCCGGCAGCTCGAAACGTTGCAGCTTGAAGTCGGCCTTGTCCACCAGCAGCACGACCAGCGGCGACTGGCCTTCCCAGCGGTAGTGCGAGAGCCGGTCGCTGTTGCCCGGCGCGCCGGAAAACAGCAGCGGCATCAGCAGGAACACCAGGTGTTTTTCGGTGATGGCGAAGTCGTGCACCATGTCGGCCTGCGGCGCAGCGATCACCTGCTGGCGGCGCAACTGGCCCGCGGGGCTGATCTCGTACAGCAGCAGGCTGCCGGTGCCCGGCATGTAGCCGAAGCTCCATACGCTGCCGTCGGGCGCGACCCGCGGGTGCGCCGAGAAGGGCGCGCCTTTGGTGTCGGGCGACCAGACCTTGAAGCCTTTGGCCTGCAGACTGTCCGGGTCCACCGCGAGCGCCGAGCCGGCCTCCCACAGGGCAAACAATTCGCGGCGGGCCGGCAGCGACAGCAGGTTGATGTTGGCCGGGTTGAGGGTGTCCGGCCCCATCAGCGGCGGCGCGTCCGGCAGCACCTGGGCAAAGCCCGAATACAGCAGGCGGCCTGCCGCCTCTTCGGCCTGTTGCTTGGGTGTGGCCAGCAGCGCGCCGCGGTGCGACACCTTGCCGCCTTCAAAGCGGAAGGCCTGCAGCATGCCGTCGCCGTCGAACCAGTGGTTCATCGAGACACCGCCGAGTTCGCGGCGCGCCGGACCGACGCGGTACAGCGTGCCCTGGAGGGCAGCCGGCCAGCGGCCTTTTACACGCAGCGGCCCGCTGTCCAGCGCTGCCTTCAAGGGGCCGTTGTGCGGGGTGTAGCTGCTGCGCCAGGCCTGGTCGGGGGGCGCAGCATGGCTGAAGCCGGCGACTCCGGCGGCTGCGGCACCGAGGGCGGCCAGCGCCGCGCGGCGATTGAGTGTGAAAGTCATGAGGGGCTCCGATTTATTGGAGGACGAAGTTCTGCTGCAGCGCGCCGTCTTCCACGCGAAAAGCGGCGTCGGTGAAGGGTGGCGGGCCCGTCATGCCGCGGGCATTGCGGCTGAAACCATAGGGCTCGGTCGGCAGGCCGAAAAGATTGGCGTCGAGCTTGCTGTTGCTGTTTTCGTCCAGGAAGGCGGTGAGCGCGTAATCGCCCGGCGGCAGGCCGTCGAACCGCAGGGTGGCCTTGCCCCCGACCGACGGAGCGATGGCTGTGCGCAAAGGCGTGCCGCGCGGAAAGGCCTCGGCCTTGTCGAACAGCGCGGCGCGCACGTCGCCTTGCCGCTGGTCGGGGATGGTGATGTCGATGGTCAGGTCGCCCGCATGGACGGCTGCTGCTGCGAGCAGGGCCGACAAGGCGGACAGAAGGGGCCACAGGATTCGGGTGGGCATGGAAAACCTCGCTGGACAGGTGGAAGAATGGGGGAAGGGGCTTGAAAATCTCACCAGGGATCGCGCTGCAGCGTGAGGCGCTCGCGCTCCTGCTGCACCAGTCGTTCGTGCAGGCCGGCGCCGCCCGTCAGCAGGAACACCACGGCGCCATGCACCGCCAGGCCCAGGCCCCAGCCGAGCAGCGGAAACACCGCCCAGTGGCGTCCGCTGGCCACCGAGAGGGCGACCAGCAGCAAGTTGACCAGCAGGTAGGCCGCGGCGTGGATGTACCAGCCCAGTTTGGCGCCGGCACGTTTGCGGGCGAGTTGTTCCAGGGGCATGTCTTGCAAAGGGGAGGCGTTCATCGTGAGTTCCTTTCTTGTCAGGCGTTGAGGACGGGAAGGGTGGGCGCGGGCCGCGACGCCAGACGAAGCAGGCGGATGGCGCGACCGGCGAAGATGCCGCTGAAGACGCCGTAAAGCGTGCCTGTGGCCAGGCTGAAATTGGCGTGTGCCTTGAGTTCGGGGTGCATCACCAGGCTCACGCCCACGACGTATTTGGTCATGAAGATGGCCATGATCAACACCATGGGCATCCAGCTGCCCGGAAGCTGGAACTGGCGGGTGGCGCTGTCGTAGCGGGCGCCGGCAGGCAAGGGGAGTTGCGTGACAAACAGCGCCACCAGGACGGCGGTGGCCAGCCAGCTGCCCAGCACGGTTGGCGAGCTGCCGAAGGCTGAGATGGTGCCGTACAGCGAAAAGGCGCCCAGCCCGAGCGGCAGCAGGACGATGCGGTTCAGGCCCGCGGTGCGGCTGCGGGTTTGGCTGAGGCCGAGCAGCAGCAGTGCGGCCAGCAGGCCCCAGACCCAGACGGGCGTGTGGATGACAATTTGAGCAATCATGGGTGTTCCTCGTGGTGCCTGGTAAGTGGGGGAAATGAGCCCGAGCCACTGGCCCAGGACCAGGTTGCCGAGATAGCGGCCGGGCAGCAGGGTGAAACTGCCGGCCACGCCGCAGGCGCCGATGTACAGGTACTGCATGGTCTTGCGGTGCCCTGTGATGTTGCCTTCGAACAGAAACCGGAAGGCCAGGAACAGCATGCCGTACACCACCGGAATCAGCAGGTGGATGGCCGTGTAACCGGCGATGTTGGGGAGCCGGTAGTCCCGGATGAAGATGGCCGAGGTGGCAGTCAGCAGCATCAGGGTGACCCAGGCGTAACCGGCGGCGCGGTGCAACCGGGGCCGGTGGGCGCCGGCCTTGCGGGCCCACAGGGCGACCGGGCCCACGGCAACGGCGCCAAGCGCGGCGGTCAGGTGAACCGCAATCAGGGGTGACATGTCCATCGGGCTTCTCCTTGAGGAATGAAGCGGACTGTGCGCCGGCCGTTCGCGCGGCGCGAGCGGCTTGCGACGGAATGCGGGATGGGCGGCGCGAAATGCAGGCCGGCGGCGTGAGCCGCGGCCGCCTGGTGGGCCGCAGGCGGCACGGGTCGGCGGTGATAATCACGCCTTATCTTTCTGGAGCGTGCGTGGACATCACATTGCTGATCAAGGCGGCCGTCATGGGCATCGTCGAGGGGTTGACCGAGTTTTTGCCCATTTCTTCCACCGGCCACCTGATCCTGGCCGGCGCGCTGCTCGGTTTTGACGATGCCAAGGCCAAGGTCTTTGATATCGCGATCCAGACCGGGGCCATTTTTGCGGTGATCCTGGTGTACTGGCAGAAGATCCGCGACACGCTGGTGGCGCTGCCGAGCGAAAAACAGGCGCAGCAGTTTGCGCTCAACGTCTTCGTGGCGTTTGTGCCGGCGGTGTTGCTGGGCCTGCTGTTCGGCAAGGCGATCAAGGCCAACCTGTTCACGCCGGTGGTGGTGGCCACCACCTTCATCATCGGCGGCTTCATCATCCTGTGGGCCGAGCGCCGCCAGCAGAACAACCCGGCGGCTGCCCGCATCCAGGAGGTCGAGGCCATGACCCTGACGGATGCGATCAAGGTCGGCCTGGTGCAGTGCCTGGCCATGATCCCCGGCACCAGCCGCAGTGGCGCGACCATCATCGGCGGCATGTTGCTGGGCCTGTCGCGCAAGGCGGCGACGGATTTCTCGTTTTACCTGGCGATCCCGACCCTGATAGGCGCGGGCGTGTACAGCCTGTACAAGGACCGCGCGCTGCTGTCGGTGGCCGACCTGCCGATGTTCGGCGTTGGCCTGCTGTTTTCATTCATCAGCGCCTGGCTGTGCATACGCTGGCTGCTGCGCTACATCGCGACACACAGCTTTGTGCCCTTTGCCTGGTACCGCATCGTGTTCGGCATCGTGGTGCTGGTCACCGCGCAGATGGGCTGGGTGCGCTGGGCGGGATGAGATGTCATCCCGGACCTGATCCGGGATCCATCTTTTGCTTCCTTGCGTCTTGAGGTCTGCCTGAACCTGTTGGCCGGGGGTTGCCCGGCGGCAACTCACTTTCTTTTTGCGTCGCCAAAAAGAAAGTAAGCAAAGAAAAAGGCGACCCGATGGTCTGGGTCCCCTGCGCTGCGCTCCGGGGCAACCTGCGGTGCTCGCAAAAAATGGGGTCGAGCTCGAACTCGCTTCGCTCAGACAATCG
>PNNC01000160.1 GCA_013824015.1 Polaromonas sp. | reverse complement strand
CACTTCGGCGGCATCGGCCATCTGCGGCACCCACTTGGGCGAGACAAAACTGGTGACCTCGATCTCGGTCAGGCCGGCGTCCTGCAGCCGGTGCACCAGCTCGATCTTGACGGACGCGGGCACTGGCGCTTTTTCATTCTGCAGCCCGTCGCGCGGGCCGACATCGACAATTTTGACTTTGGAAGGGTATTTATTCATGGGACGTCAAACGACAAAGTGGTCACGAGCCGGAAACCGTGGGTGGCAACATACATCTCAGTATCCTTTGTTCGGATCAACCACACCCGCGAGGCTGCTTATCGGCGTGCCGGCTTCGACCGCCCGGATCTTGCCGGCGATTTGTGCGATGGTTTCCTCGCGCAGGGTGCGTGCCGAAGTATGCGGCGTGATGCTGATTTTCGGGTGTTTCCAGAACGCGTGCTCTGCTGGCAGCGGCTCGGTGCGAAACACGTCCAGCGTGGCGCCGGCGATGTGGCCGCTGTTGATCAGCGCGATCAGGTCCTCGTCCACCAGGTGTGCGCCGCGCGCGACATTGATCACATAAGCGCCAGGCTGCAGTTTCGACAAGCTGTCGCGGTTCATGATGTTCATGGTGGCCGGCGTCAGCGGCAGCAGGCACACCAGCACGCGCGTGGCCGCCAGGAAGTCCGCCATGCCCGCCTCGCCGGAAAAACACTGGACACCGTCAATCGTCCTGGGCGAGCGGCTCCAGCCCCGCACCGGAAAGTCGAACTGGGCCAGCGTGCGCGCCACGCGATCGCCCAGCACACCCAGCCCCATCACGCCAACCGGGAAGTCCGCACGCAGGTGCGGCTTGCGGTAAGACCATTTGCCGCTGCGGATGTCGGCCTCGTAGCCGTCGAACTCGCGAAAGTGCCGGATCACCGCATGGCTCACATATTCGGCCATCTGCACCGACATGCCGGCGTCGTCCAGCCGCACGATGGAAGTGGCCGGCGGCAAGCTCAGTTTCAGCAGCGCATCCACGCCGGCGCCGATGTTGAACAGCGCCTTGAGCTGCGGCTGCTCATCGAGGAACTGCTGCGGCGGCGTCCAGACCACCGCGTAATCGGCGGCCGGCGCACCCGGCGCCCAGTCCTCGACGCTTTCTTCAGGAAATTCTGCCCGCAGGCCGGCCACCCAGGGCTCGGCCTTGGCACCGGTACAACAAAAAAGAATGTTCATGGGCTTTATTGTGCCGCGATCATTCGAGACCCGCAGTCTTGAAGCGGTCACTGCCGGCTTGACCCGACATCCATGCCCCGACCAAAGGCTGGCTCACACATGGATCCCGGATCGCGTCCGGGATGAGAGCACCAAAGGCCAGGCCACCTGCCTAGGCGGCCATCTTGAGTAACTCAGCGCCTTCGGTCACCTGGTCGCCCGGCGCGTACAGCAGTTCCTGCACCACGCCGTCGGCCGGGGCCGCAATCGTGTGTTCCATCTTCATGGCTTCCATCACCGCCAGCGCCTGGCCCTTGCTGACCCTGTCGCCGGCCTTTACCGCAAACGACACCACCTTGCCCGGCATCGGCGCGGTCAGGCGCCCGGCCTCGCCGTGCGCCTCGCCGGCATGGGCCAGCAGGTCGACCACGGTGATCTGGGTCGCGCCCTGGCGCGCAAACACGTGGACGGTTTCACCACGGCGGTACAGCCGCGCGGTGAGGCGCCGGCCGCCGAAAGCCAGTGTGACCGCATCGCCTTCGCGAGAAAACACCAGCAGGCCGTCTTCGCCACCGACCGCCAGGCGCAATGCACCGTCATGCAGGTAGCTCAGTTCGGCTTTCGCCGGCTCGCCATGGAATTCAAACTCGAAGCGGCGCAGCGCCAGACCGTGCGAGCGCCAGCCATCGCGCTTGCTGAAAGGGTCGGCGGTTTCCTGCGCCTTTTCTTCCAGCAGGCTCAAGGCGACGGCGGCTGCGGCCGCCAGGGGCAGGCCGATTTTTTCCTGATGGAACAGCACCGCCTGCTCGCGCGGGATCAGGCCCGTGTCCAGGTCGGCTTCGGCGAACGAGCGGCTGTGGACCACATGACGCAGGAACTGCACATTGGTGCTCAGGCCCACGATGTGCACCTGCGCCAGCGCCTCGTCCAGACGCGCCAGCGCCTGTTCGCGGGTGTCGCCGTGCACGATCAGTTTGGCAATCATCGAGTCGTAAAACGGCGAGATCACATCACCCTCGCGCACACCGGCGTCCACCCGCACCAGGCCGCGTTCAAACGACACCGAGGGCGGCAGGCCATAGACATGCAGCGTGCCGGTCGCGGGCAAAAAGTTGTTGTCCGGGCTTTCGGCGCAGATCCGCGCCTCGATCGCATGGCCGTGGATGCGCAACTGGTCCTGCGCCAGCGGCAGCTTTTCGCCCGAAGCCACGCGCAATTGCCACTCCACCAGGTCGAGGCCGGTGATGGCCTCGGTGACCGGGTGTTCGACCTGCAGCCGCGTGTTCATCTCCATGAAGAAGAAATTCATGGTCCCGTCGCTGCGTTGCTCGACGATGAACTCCACCGTGCCGGCGCCCACATAGTTGACCGCCCGTGCAGCCGCGACCGCAGCTTCGCCCATTTGTTGGCGCATCGCGTCCGTCATGCCGGGCGCCGGCGCTTCTTCCAGCACCTTCTGGTGGCGGCGCTGCACCGAGCAGTCGCGCTCGAACAGGTAGACGTAGTTGCCGTGGCTGTCGCCGAAAACCTGGATCTCGATGTGGCGCGGGCGCTGCGCATATTTTTCCACCAGCACCGCGTCGTCGCCGAAGCTGTTGATGGCTTCGCGCTTGCAGGACGCCAGTGCGGCCTCGAAGTCTTCGCTTTTCTCAACCGCACGCATGCCCTTGCCGCCGCCGCCGGCGCTGGCCTTGATCAGCACCGGGTAACCGATGCGGTCAGCCTCGCGCTGGAGCAGCGCCGGGTCCTGGTCGCTGCCGTGGTACCCGGGCACCAGCGGCACACCGGCTTTTTCCATCAGTTGTTTGGATTCGGCCTTCAGGCCCATGGCTTTGATCGCCGAAGCTGGCGGGCCGATGAAGACCAGGCCGGCTTCGCCGCACGCCTGGGCGAATTCCTCGTTTTCGCTGAGGAAGCCATAACCCGGGTGAATCGCTTCAGCGCCGGTGGCTTTGGCGGCCGCGATGATTTTTTCCCAGCGCAAATAGCTGTCCTTGGGCGCGCTGCCGCCGATGTGGATGGCTTCATCGCAAACACGCACATGTTTGGCATCCGCGTCGGCATCGGAGTACACCGCGACGGTCTGGATGGCCATGCGGCGCGCCGTTGCCGCTACCCTGCAGGCGATTTCACCGCGGTTGGCAATCAGTATTTTTTTAAACATTCTGGTTCTCCGCGGTGAAATCGCCTGCGCACGCTTCGCGTGCCATGCCATGTAGCTTCGCTGCTGCGCCGCCTTGCGGCTGGTCACCTCTATTGGCGATCAGGATTTTTTTAAACATGTCAGTCGTTCTTTTTTGAAAAAGGAGATTTCAGGGTGAAAGCCGGTGCCGGCCCACTGTCGGTTTTGCCGCTGAAGATGCGGGCCACCCGTGCAAACAGTTGCCGCAAGTAACGCCAGCAAAGGCGGATCAGCCAGATACTGAAGATCAGCAGCCCGATCAGCACAACCAGGAACACCAGCGGATGGGCGATCGCCAGCCACAGGCCGGCCGGCACGATGCTGTCTTCCACCAGCGACGCGCCCACATTGCTGAAGGGTTCGGGCGAGGTGTTGATGGCCGCGCGTGTGGTTGCCTTGGCCGCGTGACTGGTGGCGGCCAGCGAGCCGCCCGCGAGGGCCGCCAGCAAGGCCATCACGCCACTGTCGGCGCCAAACACCCCGGCCGCCAGCGCCGCACCCGCCGGAATACGGATCACGGTGTGCACCACGTCCCACAAGGAATCCAGCCCCGGAATCTTGTCGGCAAAAAATTCGACAAACACCATGAAGCCGCTGGCGCCCAGCACCACCGGATGCGCGAGCAGGTGCAGGCCTTGCGGCAGCTGGATCCAGCCCATGAAGCCGGCCAGGCCGGTCAGCAGCACCACGAGGTAAAGGCGCACACCGCTGGCCCAGCCGAGCGCGCCGGCCAGGGCAATCAGCTGCGCGGTATCGAGGTTATTCATGGAACCCACACCACGTCATCGTCCACCGCATACAACTTGCACGCGACGCCGCGCCGCGCCTGGCAAAAGCCCAGTGCACGGCCAGGCGCCCAGTCGCCGGTGGCCCAGCCGTTGGACCCATCCGGGCCGACCGCATAAGCACGTGGTTTGGTGCCGGACAGGAACCTGGAATAGGTCAAATCGATGCTGGCCTTGTTCACAGGCACCTTGTTGACATCACCGACGTTGGCAAAGCCGCTGGCTTTGGGAATGACCACGGTGCCCGGCGTGCCGAAGCCGTGGCGCGCCAGGAAGACTTCCACCAGCGGCACCCAGTGGTCCATGTCGCCGGTCAGCCCGCTGTGACCATCGGCACCTGATGCCTGCATGGCGTGCAGTTCTGCCTGGCCGCCGCCCTCGGCCCAGGCGCGGTGCCAGCGTTTCGGGTTGTCGGCACCCCAGTATTTGTCGTTGTCCCAGTACAACCACAACATCGGCGCTTTGGCGCTTGCGGCCTTGCTGCGCCACAGGCTCTCCAGCGCACGCGGATTGCACGGGTCAGCTGTGCGGTTGTCGGGATCGCCGCCGGTGCCGCCCGCAAAGTTGATGCCGGCCACCAGGCCCGGCGGGTTGCGCCATACCGTGGCCACCGCGGTCAATCCGCCGACCGACTGGCCCATCACCACCCAGCGCTGCGCGTTCACATACGGCAGGGTCCGGGCGAAGTCCAGCGTCTGCAGCACCTGGTCTGACGCCGCCATGGCCACCGGTTCGGGGCGCATGGCGCTGCAGGTCCCCGAGTCTTCCGGGTCGGACTGGCCATAGGTCTCGTGGTAGCCGAGCCGCGTGGGAATCATCACCACAAAACCCTTGCGCACCAGGTAGCGCGACAGATGTTCATAACGCTGGCGGCCCAGCAAGCCGCGCTTGTCCTTCACCGGACGGCCGTGATTCATGATCACCAGCGGAAAAGGTCCGTCACCAGCCGGCCGGAAAATCGTCACCGGGATGTTTCCCTCGGCCGGCTTGCCGTACAAATCCTGCGTCTTGACGGCGATGTGCAACACCTCCTCGCGCAGGTCGGCAGCGCGCACCGGCTCGGCCGGCGCCTGGGCCCAGGCCGATGTCGCCAGGACCATGGCGGTGGCAAGAAGAAGTGTGTTGCGCATAAAGGTTCGTCTCAACCCAGCAGCCAATCGGGTTTGCGTTTCTGCAAAAACGACAACACGCCCTCGCGGCCCTCGGGGCTCACGCGGATGTCGGCGATACCTTCGACTGTTTTCTGGATCAGCGACGGCGTGATCTCGTGATCGGCCACGTCCTGCACCAGCTTCTTGCAGAGCTTCACCGCTTCGGGGCCGGCGTAAACCAGGGCTTTTGCGAGTTCGGCAACCTTGCCATCGAGTTGATCCGCGGCCACCACCTCGTGCACAAAACCGATACGCAAGGCCTCGGCCGCGTCAAAACGTTCGGCCGTCAGAAAGTAGCGGTGCGCCGCACGCGCACCCATGGCGCGGATCACATACGGGCTGATGGTCGCCGGGATCAGGCCCAGCTTGACCTCGCTGAGGCAGTAGCCGGCGCTGTCCACCGAGACCGCGATATCGCAGGCCGCGACCAGACCTGTGCCGCCGGCATAGACATCGCCCTGCACTTTGGCAATCGTCGGTTTCGGGCAGGCGTACACCACCCGCAGCATCTCGGCCAGCGCGCTCGCATCGGCAACGTTTTCGTCGCGCGTGTAGTCGGCCATCCGTTTCATCCAGTTCAGGTCGGCGCCGGCGCAGAAGGCGGGGCCGTTTGCCGCCAGCACGATGCAGCGCACCTCCGCGCGTTTGCCGAGCTCGATGAACACCGCCGTGAGTTCGGCAATCACCTCGTCGTTGAAAGCGTTGCGGACCTCGGGCCGGTTCAGGGTGACGGTGGAGACACCGCCGCCAAAACTGAGTTCAAGATGTTTCATGGCTTGATCGTCCTGTCAATAACGCTTGGCGACTTCTTCGAGCATGACCTCGGTCGCGCCGCCGCCGATCGCCAGTACGCGCGCATCGCGCCACAGGCGCTCGATCGCGGTCTCGCGGATGAAACCCATGCCGCCGTGGAACTGCTGGCAGGTCTGCACCACCTCGTTGACCAGCTCGCCGGTCAGCGCTTTCAGCATGGAGACGTCCTGCACGATGTCGTGGCCCTGGGTCACGCGCCAGGCGCAGTGGTACATGAAGGCGCGTGCGGCACGCGTCTTCGCGTCCAGCATGGCCAGGCGCTGGCGGATCACCTGCTGGTCCCACAGCGGACCGCCAAAGGCCTGGCGCTGACGCACATGGTCCAGCGTGAGTTTGAGCGCCTGCTGGCAGTGGCCGACCGCCATCGCGCCCAAGGCAATACGTTCGGTCTGGAAGTTTTTCATCACCGAATAAAAACCCTTACCCTCCTCGCCCAGCAAATTCCAGGCGGGGATGCGCACATTGTCGAAAATCAGTTCGGCCGTGTCGGACGACAGCCAGCCGGTTTTTTTCAGCGCTCGGCCAACCGTGAAGCCCGGCGTGCCTTTTTCGACGATGAACATCGAGATGTCACGTTTGCCCGGGCCAGTCTTGGCCGCGACGAAGTACAGGTCGGCATGGACGCCATTGGTGATGAACATCTTGGTGCCGTTGAGCACCCATTCATCGCCATCGCGCTTTGCCGTGCTGCGAATGCCGGCGACGTCGGATCCGGCGCCCGGCTCGGTGATGCCGACCGCGGTGATCAGCTCGCCGGCGATCACCTTCTTCATGTACTTGTCTTTTTGCGCGACATTGCCCGCATGGTGCAGGTGCGGGCTGGCCATGTCGGTATGCACCAGCACGGTGATGATGAAACCGGCAAAAGTCGATTGCGACAGCGCCTCGGCAAACACCAGGTTGGTCATCGCATCGCTGTCGGCGCCGCCGTATTTTTCTTCATACATCAGGCCGAACAGGCCGGCCTGGCCCATGCGTTGCAAAACCTCGCGCGGCACACAACCGCTTTCTTCCCAGGCGGCGGCATGGGGCTCCACCTCTTTGGCGATGAAGCGGCCAATCTGGTCGCGCAGGGCTTCGTACTCGGGCGTGTCGTAAATGGAGGCGTTGGACATTTTTTCTTTCAGGACCCGTTACATGCGGAAGACGCCGAACTTCGGCTCGGGAATCGGTGCATTCAGGCTGGCGCGCAGGCCCAGCGCCAGCACGCGGCGCGTGTCGGCCGGGTCGATCACGCCGTCGTCCCACAGCCGCGCGCTCGAGTAATACGGGTGCGACTGGTGCTCGAACTGGTCCAGCATCGGCTGCTTGAAGGCTTTTTCTTCCTCGGCGCTCCAGCTGCCACCCTTGGCCTCGATCGCGTCGCGCCGCACGCTGGCCAGCACGGAAGACGCCTGCTCGCCGCCCATGACGCAGATGCGCGCGTTCGGCCACATCCACAAAAAGCGCGGGCTGTAGGCGCGGCCACACATGCCGTAGTTGCCGGCGCCGAAGCTGCCGCCGATGATGATGGTGAACTTGGGCACCTGGGCGGTGGCCACCGCCATCACCATCTTGGCGCCGTGGCGTGCAATGCCTTCGGCCTCGTACTTGCGACCCACCATGAAGCCGGTGATGTTCTGCAGAAACACCAGCGGGATCTTGCGCTGGCAGCACAGCTCGATGAAGTGCGCGCCCTTTTGCGCCGACTCGCTGAACAGAATGCCGTTGTTGGCAATGATGCCGACCGGCATGCCTTCGATGTGCGCAAAACCGGTCACCAGCGTGACGCCGAAACGTGCCTTGAACTCGTCGAACTCGCTGCCGTCGACGATGCGGGCAATGATTTCGCGCACGTCGTAGGGCTTGCGGGTGTCGGTGGGCACCACGCCGTACAGCTCGTCTGCCACAAATTCAGGAGCACGTGGCACCCGTCCGGCAAGGGCTGGCGCGTCTTTTCGCCTGTAATGGGTATTCAGGTTGGCGACCGCGGCGCGCGCCAGCGCCAGCGCGTGCGCGTCGTTCTGCGCGAGGTAGTCGGCCACGCCCGACAGCCGGGTGTGCACATCGCCGCCGCCCAGGTCCTCGGCGGTGACGATCTCGCCGGTGGCGGCTTTGACCAGCGGCGGGCCGCCCAGAAAGATGGTGCCCTGCTCCTTGACGATGATGGTTTCGTCGCTCATGGCCGGCACGTAGGCGCCGCCGGCCGTGCAACTGCCCATGACCACGGCAATCTGCGCAATGCCCTGCGCACTCATGTTGGCCTGGTTGTAGAAGATGCGGCCAAAGTGGTCGCGATCCGGGAAGACCTCGTCCTGGTTCGGCAGATTGGCGCCGCCTGAATCGACCAGGTAGATACAGGGCAGGCGGTTTTGCTGCGCCACTTCCTGCGCGCGCAGATGTTTCTTGACGGTCATCGGGTAGTAGGTGCCGCCCTTCACCGTCGCGTCGTTGCACACGATCATGCAGTCCACGCCGTTGACGCGGCCGATGCCGGTGATCACGCCCGCGCAGGGTGCGCTGTCGCTGCCGTCGCGGTCCGGGTACATGGCCAGCGCCGCCAGCGGGGCGAGTTCGAGGAAAGGGGTGCCGGGGTCCAGCAGCAGCTGCACCCGTTCGCGCGGCGGCAATTTGCCGCGCGCCACGTGTTTGGCCCGGGCGGCTTCACCGCCGCCGGCAGCGGCCTTGGCCACCTGTAGCTTCAGGTCGTCCACCAGCGCGCGCATGGCGGCGGCATTGGCCTGGAAGTCGGCCGAGCGGGCGTTGAGTTTGGTTTCCAGAACGGGCATGTGTCTCCTCTGTGCGACTGCGTGCGTCGGTGGGCCTGCGGCGGGGTCCAACCGTTCCACACCATAACGCGAAACCGCTCAGCTTAGGCGCAAATACGGTCCGGCGGTCGCCACACAGGTTGCAAATCGTGCCATGCTGCGCGAAACTTGGGCCATGTCCGCCCAGCCCGCCCCCGCGCGCCCCAGCCCGCCCGCCGCCGCCACACCAATGGCCTTTGCACGGGTGATTGCCAGCGCCTATCTGCGCTACGGCCAGAGCCCGGCGAATGCCCTCAAGCTGGCACAGATCACGCCAGCCAGACTGCAGCAGCCGGATGGCCGCATCACCGCGCGCCAGATGGAGGTGCTGTCCGGCACCGCGATGCAGGAACTGGACGACGAAGCGCTGGGCGCCTTCAGCCGCCGCCTGCCCTGGGGCAGCTACGGCATGCTGGCCCGGGCCTCGCTGAGCGCGCCGGACCTGGGCGTGGCGCTCAAGCGCTGGTGCCGGCATCACGGGCTGCTGGCCGACGACATCCGGCTGCGGCTGGTGAGCAGCGGCGACAGCGCCACCATCAGCATCGAGGAAGGCAGCGACCTGGGCCGCCACGGCGACGAGGCACGCGCCTTCTGCCTGGTGCATGTGCTGCGCAACATCCACGGCCTGGCCTGCTGGTACATCGATTCGCGCATCCCGCTGCAGGGCGCGCGCTTTCCGTTTGCGGCGCCCACGCATGCCGACGCCTATGCGCTGATGTTCCCCGGCCCGCTGCAATTCAACGCGGCGCAGGCTTCCATCCGTTTTGATGCACGTTACCTGGCGCTGCCGCTGCGGCGTGATGAAAAAGCGCTGACCCAGATGCTGCAGCGCGCGCTGCCGCTGACGGTGCTGCAGTACCGGCGCGACCGCCTGCTGGTGCAGCAGGTGCGCCAGGCCCTGACCGCTTACCCCGAGCAGGCGCACCGCGCCGACGGCATCGCCGCGCTGCTGAACATCTCGGCGCGCACGCTGCACCGGCAGCTGAAGGAAGAAGGCGCCTCGCTGCAGGCGCTGAAAGACGAGGTGCGCTTCGAGCGCGCGAAAGATTTGCTGAACCGCAGCGACAAGCCGGTCAAGCAGGTCGCCGCAGCAGCGGGGTTCCGCAACGAGAAAAGCTTCTCGCGCGCGTTTCGCGAATGGTCGGGCCAGACGCCGGGCGGTTTTCGCAAGCGTGGCCCCTGAGCCGTACCGGCGGCTGTGTTGCCCCCCGCGGGCGGGTAAGGACATTCGCCTACAGGCGCCGGGCCACAGGGCCGACGACCCTGCCCGGATCGACTGGCTAAGGTGGATTCAGGTTCCAACGGGAACGAAACGAAACATCCACCCATGCCCTCGGGCCAAAAAGGAAAAACATGTCTGATACCAACAAACACATCGTGAGCGTCCTCAACGATCTGCTGGAAAACGCACGCGACGGTGAATATGGATTCAAGACCTGCGCCGAACAGGTCGAAACGGGCAGTGCCAAGACACTGTTCGCCACACGCGCCAGCCGCTGCGCCGAAGCCGCACGCGAGCTCGAAGCGCTGATCCGCCAGTTCGGAGGCGAGCCCGCCTCTGGCGGCACCGCAGCGGGTGCGCTGCACCGCGGATGGGTGCAGGTCAAGGGTTCCGTGGGGTTCGACAGCGAGCTGTCGATTCTGGAATCCTGCGAAAAAGGCGAGGATGCTGCGATTGCCCGCTACCGCAAAGCCCTGAAGGAAGACGACCTTCCCGGCGACGTGCGCGCCCTGATAGAGCGCCAGGCGGCCGGCGCCCAGCAGAACCACGACCAGATTCGTGATTTGCGCAATATTGCGCGCGCTCAGGACTGAAAGTCCGCTACGCTGCGAAGAGCCCCTGCGGGGGCTTTTTTTGCGTCCGGCTGAACTGACAGATCCTCAGTTCAGCCGGAGGGACGGTCTGTCAGCCCGGACCCGATCCGGCATCCATCCCCAGCTGCAATACACAGGTCCGCGCCGCATGGATTGCGGGTCGTGCCCGCAATGACAAGCCCGGATATCAGCCCGTCGCCTGCGATTTGCCCACCGCCTGCCGCTTCGGCCGCTGCACCGCCCGGATCACCGCGCGGCCACCGCCGCCGCAGTAAAAACGGTCTGCGCCGTCACACTCCAGCCCCGAGATGTTGGCCCCGGCCGGCATCTCCAGCACCTCCAGCGCTTCACCGGTCTGCGCGTCGATACGGCGCAGCTCGCTGTCATCACCCTCCCAGGTGGCATGCCACAACTCGCCGTCGACCCAGCTCACGCCGGTGACAAAACGGTTGGAGGTGATGGTGCGCAGCACGGCGCCGGTCTGCGGATCGATCTGCACGATCTTGCGCTCGCGGTGCTGGCCGACCCACAGCGTGCCTTCGGCCCAGGCCATGCCCGAGCAGCCGCCGCCCGGCGCCGGCAGGGTGGCGATCACGCGGCCGGTTGCGGGGTCAATCTTCTGGATGCGGTCCTCCGCGATCTGGAACAGGTGCTGGCCGTCGAAGGCCGTGCCCGCGTGGGCCGGCAGGTCGAAGCTGCGCACTATCTTGCCGCTGTCCGGGTCCAGCGTGTGGAGCTGCTTGCCGGAAGCGAACCAGACCTGGCTGCCGTCCCAGGTGACGCCGGCGACTTGTTCAATACCGGGGAAGGGGCCGTATTCCCGCACGATGGTGGCTTTGTTTCGTTTCATGCCGCCATCCTAGCCAGCCGGCAGCGACACCGGGAGTAACAAGGCTGTCGTGAATCCCGCAACCACCGGCGTCGTCATCCAGCGCCGCGACCGGCCCTGGCCCAGCCACACCACCTTGCCTACCAGCGCCAGCGCTTCCAGCACGCGCTGCACCGTGCGCTGGCTGGCGCCCAGGGCCAGCGCCAGGTCCGAACTTGACCAGGACTCGCCGTCGGCCAGAAGCGCCAGCACCTCCCCGTGATCACCTTCCATCGGTGGCGCCAGCACCGCCACATCGCCGGTGTGGTGCGGCGTCAGCACAAAACCGCGCGGGGTGGCATGCACATTGGCCAGCGGCCGCAGCAGACTTCGCAGCCGCCCCATCTCGACCCGCAGGCGCGCGCGGTAGGACTCGTCGGCTTCCTTGCCACGAAAGGCGCGTGCGACCAGCGTGTCACGCGCCACGTCGGCGGGCCAGGCTTCGGCCAGCACGCGGACCAGCGTGAACAACACCGGCCGGCTGGCCAGCGGCACTGCGCTGCCGGCCTGGCGCACGACATACCGGCAGGCATCCACGACCAGGGTGTCGGTCGCGAACAGGGCTTCCACTTCTTCGAGCCGCAGCGCACGCTCTTCGCCGCGCGTGATCAGCCGTGCGGCGGGCGCATCCAGCGCGAGCGAGGCAGATCTGACTTCTTCCAGCAGCGCGCTGATGCCGGCCTGGCGCGCGGCGCGTTCGGCATCCGCGAGTGCAATACGCGCCTCGGTGATGCGCAGGCGCCGCACCGCCAGGCCGGCGACCACCAGCGCATGCGCGGCCGCGGATGCCGGTGGCAAGGGCGCGGTGTCGAGCCCGGCCAGCGTCTGTTCTGCGGCGTCGAGCTGGCCGATCAGCAGCAGTCGCCGCGCCTGCAGATGCCCGGCATGCGCGGCGTTGGCCCGGTCGCCGTGGGCTTCCAGCGTGGTGCGGGCGGCATCCAGCGCCGTCGCCGGCCAGCCCAGCTCGCGCGAGACCAACGCGATCTCGGCTTCGGCCAGCACACAACGCGCGCGGGCCACCGCTTCCTTCGCACCGAAAGCGCGTGCGGCACTGCGCAGCAGCAGCTTGGCGCGCGCCATGTCGCCGAGCCGCGCCATCGCAATGCCGCGCAGCGCCAGCGCCGGCGCGTCGTTGCGCAAGGCCACACGGTTCAGCGCGCCCAGCACATCACCGGCGGCCAGCGCAATGGCGGCGGCGGTGATCAGCGCGTCCATCCGAATCCCGCCAGATTTGTCACTCTCACTGTTCGCATGATCGTTCCTACTATAAGCGCGTGCTTCATCAACAACCCCATGAAAGGAACACAGCGATGACAACCCACAGCACCGCCACACGCGACGAATGGATGGCCGCGCGGCTCGAACTGCTGGCCGCCGAAAAGGACTTCACACGCCGCAGCGACGCACTCGCGCAGCAGCGCCAGCAACTGCCCTGGGTGCGGCTGGACAAGGCCTACACCTTCGATACCGACGCGGGCAAGGCCTCACTCGACGAGCTGTTCCAGGGCCGTTCGCAACTGATGGTTTATCACTTCATGTTCGGGCCCGACTACCAGGCCGGCTGCCCCTCGTGCTCGATGATTGCCGATGGCTTCAACGGCTTCGCGCTGCATCTGGCCAACCATGACGTGACCCTGCACGCGGTGTCACGTGCACCGCTGGCCAAACTGCAGGCCTTCAAGCAACGCATGGGCTGGACCTTCCCCTGGGCCTCATCCTTCGGCAGCGACTTCAACTACGACTTCAAGGTGTCGTTCACCGAGGCGCAGCAGCGGGACGACGGCATCGACTACAACTTCCGCCGCGAGCCCACGTTCGAGTGGCGCGCCGGCCAGCAGGGCGGTGGCTCGGGACCGGTGGCCGAAATCGCAGCCGGCACCGGCACCGACCCGGCCACCTACACCCGCGAGCGTCCCGGCATGAGCACCTTTGTGCGCGAGGGCGGCGAGATCTACCACTGCTACTCGACCTATTCGCGCGGCGTCGATGGCATCTGGGGCTCCTACGCCTGGCTGGACCGCGCGCCGCTGGGCCGCAACGAAACCGGCATCTGGTGGCGCCGCCATGACGAGTACCAGAACACGCAGGCGCCTGCCCATGCCTGCTGTGCCTGACGTGCTTCGCCGGCTGCCGGCGCTTCCGGGCATCGGTTTGCTGCTGTTTGCAGCAGCGGCGGCCAGCACCATCGCCGGGGGCCTGGCGATGCAGGGCATGGGCGAGTTGCCCATGCCCGGCGGCTGGACGCTGTCCACCGCGTGGCTGCCGATGTGCGGACAAAGCTGGGCCGGCGCGGCGGCGTCTTTCACCGGCATGTGGGTGGTGATGATGGTCGCGATGATGTTGCCGGCGCTGCTGCCTGCACTGCGCTGGTACCGGCCGGCGCACGCCGCGCTGGCTGGTGCGGGCTATTTCCTGGTGTGGACCATGCTGGGCGTGCTCGTCTTCGCCCTCGGCGCGGCACTCACACAGGCCCTGCTGCAGATGAACGCCGTGGCGCGCAGCGTGCCCGCGCTGCAGGGGCTGGTGGTGCTGTTGGCCGGTGCCTTGCAGTTCACGACGTGGAAGGCGCGGCATCTGGCCTGCTGCCGGCAGCCGCCCATGTCGTTACCCCCACCCGCCAGCACCGCCTGGCGCCACGGCCTGCGGCTGGCCCAGCACTGCGTTTGCTCCTGCGCCGGCCTGACGGCCATGCTGCTGGTGTGGGGCGTGATGGACCTGCGTGTCATGGCCCTCGTCACCACCGCGATCACGGCAGAACGGCTGGCGCCCGACGGGCAGCGCGTGGCGCGCACGGTGGGTGGGGTCGCCTGCGCGGCAGGCCTGCTGATGACGGTGCGGGCCGTCTGGCCGGTTTGAGCCCCGGTGGCCAGGTCACCCGGCTTGCCGGTTTTTTGAATCAAATCGGCCTCCAGCCCATGTCAATCATGGGCATCCAGCTATCAATACCGTAGCAAATCCGCGTCGGCGCGGCAGGCGATCAGGTCTTCGCGGGGTTGATCAGGTACTTGGTGCCGGTCGCGCGCTGGCCGTAGACCGCGATCTCTGCCGGTTGCAGCGCCTCGGTCAGCGAAATCTCTTTGGAGTAGCTGCTCGCAAAAGTGGTTTTCAGTTCGTTGGCCACACGCTGGCGCAGCGCTTGCGCCGCTTCCGCACCGATACGCTGCAGAAACGGAAACAGCAGCCAGCCGCCCATGCCCCAGGCCATGCCGAAGCTGCGGTTGAACTCGGTGGGCCGTGTGTCCAGCCCGCCGTAGATATACACCTGCTTGTGGGTGGTCGAGCCGTAGCGGCTGTATTCCTTGGCCGTGCGGTTCAGCGCGGCTTCCATCGCGCTCAGGATCTGCCCGGCCAGCTTGCCGCCGCCGGTGGCGTCAAACGCCAGCGTGGCGCCAGTGGCGACCAGCGCCTGTGTCAGGTCTTCCATGAAGGTCGGCGCGGTCGCGTCGCAGACGTGCTTCGCGCCCTGCGCCTTCAGCAGCGCGACCTGTTCCGGCTTGCGCACGATGTTCACCAGGCCAATGCCGTCCTTGAGGCAGATCCGGTTCAGCATCTGGCCCAGGTTGGACGCCGCCGCCGTGTGCACCAGCGCCGTGTGGCCTTCGCGCTTCATGGTCTCGACCATGCCCAGCGCCGTCAGCGGGTTGACAAAACAAGACGCGCCTTCGGCCGGCGTCGTGCCGTCGGGCAGCAGCAGGCACTGCTCGGCTTTCACACAGCGGTACTGCGCATACATCGCGCCGCCCAGCAGCGCCACCGTCTTGCCCAGCAGCGCCTGCGCGGCCGCGCCACTGCCGGCCGCCACCACCACCCCGGCGCCTTCGTTACCGACCGGCAGCGCCTGGCCCAGGCGCCCGGCCATGGACGGCATCGCCGCCGGCGGAATCTGCATCGTCACCGCGGGCAACGCGGCGTTTCCCGAGAGCTTGACGGTCCGGATGTCGGCCGCGCCAAACAGCAGGCCGATGTCCGAGGGGTTGATCGGCGTGGCTTCGATACGCACCACCACCTCATCGGCGGCAGGCGTGGGCGTGGGCACGGCGACCAGCGAGATTTTCAGCTCGCCTTCGGGCGTGACCAGGGACTGGAGTTGAAGGCCGGTGGGGGGTGTGCTCATGCTTGTCTCCATTGATCAGGGGTGAGGTGTGCTGCGGTGCAGCAGCTTGTGCCCAAGTATCCATCCAGACGGACTTCTCTGCAGCGCGCGGACCTTGAGGACAAGTCGCATGACGCCGCGGCTTTTGTCCACTAGACTCGCCAGACACAAAAACCAAGGAGACAACACCGTGCGCCAGCGTTCAATCGTCAAATCTTTTCTCTCGGCCGCCCTCGGCCTCGCCCTCGCCTTCGGCGCTGCCAACGGCGCACTGGCCCAGACCAAACCCAAGGTGACGGACGCCGGCGACAAGCCCGCCTCGGCCATCTACATCGGCAACAGCTTCTTTTATTACAACAACAGCCTGCACAACCACGTGGGCCAGTTGATCGCGGCCGGCCAGCCCGGCTTCCGGCACCGCGCCAGCTCGGCCACCATCAGCGGCTCCGGCATGAACTGGCACGACGTGGACAGTTATTTCCGCCCCAACGCCGTCGGCTCGTACTCCTTCGGCGCCAACAACACCGTCAGCTTCAACAAGCTGGACCGCCTGTTCGACCTCGCGATCATGATGGACTGCAGCCAGTGCCCGCTGCATCCGCAGCTCAAGCCGCTGTTCCATGAATTTGCCAAAAAGCATTCAGACACGGTGCGCAAACACGGCGCCAAGCCGGTGTTTTTCATGTCCTGGGCCTACAAGGACGTGCCGTCGATGACCGCTGAATTGGCCGAGGCCTACACCCAGGCCGGCAACGACAACAACGCACTGGTGATTCCGGCAGGCCTGGCCTTCGGCAAGTCGATCGCCAAGATGCCGCAACTGGATCTGTACGTCGCCGACCTGCGCCACCCCAGCCCGGCCGGCAGCTACCTGGCGGCCTGTGTGACGTATGCGACGCTGTTCAAGGCGTCACCGGTGGACCTGAAGTACACGGCCGGCCTGGACCCGGTGATCGCGAAACATCTGCAGACGGTGGCGTGGGAGACGGTGCAGGAGTATTTCAGGCCTTAAGCGCTCAAACGACAGTTGCCAGGTTCGGCGCTAGCGATTTCGCGAAAAATTCATGGTTCACACGAAGCTCTCCAGCGTGTCACATGGAATTGCGCAGCACCATTCATCAATAGACATATTGACGCACCGAACAGGAAGCAAGTTTTGGACATACTCAACAGTCGGTTGGAGGTGGCTGGCGCGATCGCTAACCGCATGCGCCGCATACTCGCCAGTTTGCTGCTTATGTTCCTGTACGGGCCAAGCAATGCGGCTCCGTCGATAGAAGGAGTTTGGCTTACCTGCGTGCCCGAAGCTGCGGGACGAAGAAATCCATTCAGCCTGCTCTCGATTGAACGCGAGGGAACTCAATACGTCGTGCACGAGGAGTGGGGGAGCTACTACGCGTTCCGAGGTATCGGGACTCGTGTGGGGAACACGTTGATCGTGCGTGGTTGCGACTCGTACCAAGGCGAGCATCGGGATGGATGCAATCCCGACAATCCACCCATCGAGAGAAAGATCAAATTGCCGTTGCCGTCAAAGATGCCGTCATCCATGGCGAAGGCTTTCAGACGGTCTCAGCCAATCAAAGTCCCCGGACACGCCTGGCAAACAATCGCGTCACAGTGCGAAGCTTACGTCGGAGCTTTGGAGGAAAAACGAGAGACGAAGCAAAAGTGAGCTTGCCTTACGCGACCCGAAGCCAGTGCTATTTCTTGACCGAACAGGTGCCGATCGGGTGCACCTCGATGCCCCAGCCGATGTGTTCCCCCAGCGTGGCAGCGGGATGCAGCGACGCGATGCGTATCGCCTCCGCCTTGTCGGCCGCTTCGATGACAAAAAAGCCGCCCACCATTTCCTTGGCTTCGGCATAAGGCCCGTCGGTCACGACAGGTTTGCCGCCGCGCGGGCGCATGCCGAAGGTGGCTTTCGGTCCCTGGAGCGAGCCGTTCCAGACGAGCTTGCCGGTCTGCTGCAGTGCCGCGTCCTTGGCGGGCAGGGCCTGCACCAACGCCTGCATGTCGGCGGGCGCCATGGCGTCCATTTTTTCGGGGTCGTAATAAGCGAGGCAGAGGTATTGCATGGGAATTCCTTTGGTTGATGGTCACACCTGTACGACGAACGGCGAAGCTGATACTCGACAATACCGCACGAAAAAAGCGGCCGCCAAGCTGAGATTCCCAGCGGGCAGCGGAGCCGATAGGTCTGGTAGCATCCAGAAAAAAAAGGGAGGCGGCATGCAGCAGCATTTTCAAACAGCAAGACTCGCGGGTGGCATCTGCAGTTGGCCGAAGCGTGTTCTATACGGGTTTGCGGTAGCGATCTCAGCTCTTTTTCTCACAGGCTGTGTCTCCTACGCGCCTTTGGTGGACCAGCTCAAGGCGGCAAACCAGAAGCGGATTTTGCTTGTCGTTGACCAGGCGCCCTTCAAGTACAACGTCCCCATTGCCGTTGTCTTCGGACAATCGGATCTGCTGGTGGCTTTGGCGCAGCCGGACAGGCCAGCCCGTGTGGATGCAATACTGACCACGATGCACGCCAAGCTGGCGGACAGCGCTTCAAAAAGCGGCGTCGCGACGAATCATCACCAGATTTTTGTGACGCAACTGGTCGAACGCCTCCAGCGGGCGGGCATGACCGTCGAGGTGCTACCTCTCCCCTATGCGCTCAGAGGCGGGACCGACCGGCGTTACAACGTTCCGGCGCTGGAAGCCGTACCGTTTTCGAGAGGTTTGCCGGTGTTTAGCCTCCATTTCGACGCCGGCAGTTGCAGCTATCCCCGTGTTTCGCCCTGCATTCGATACTCGATTCGCCCCGTCATGGCGCCAAGACCTGGCCAGTCTCCCACATCGCCTTCCGCCGCCAACTCCACCAAAACTTCGTCAGAGGGTGTGGCTTCCTTACCCCCGTTTGCCTGGTACGGCATGGCTTCAGGCATTCATCCCCATCACGATCGACCCTACCCGCCGCAGATAAAAACATACGCATCCACCGAAGAGGCCATGCAGCACATTCGCGAGTTTGACGACTCCTTGAGCCGGCTGGTTTCTCCTGCAGTGGACAGGCTCCTCATGGACATTGCACCGGACCTGGTTTCCAAATAACGCTGAGCGTCGGGGCGGGAGACCTCACCCTTTGAAACCCCCATGAAAAAAGGCTCCCATGGGGAGCCTTTTTGATCAGCGAAAGGCTTCTCAGCCCGCCACATCCTCGGTCACTTTTTCAGTGATGCCAATGCGGTCCAGCGCGTCGGCCAGGTTGGCGACCGTCTTATCGACGTTGTGCCATTTTTCCAGGCCGAACAGGCCGATGCGGAAGGTCATGAAGTCCGCGCCTTCGTCGCACTGCAGCGGCACGCCGGCGGCGGTCTGCAGGCCTTCGGCCAGAAACTTCTTGCTCGACTGGATCTCGGGGTCGGTGGTGTAGCTGACCACGACGCCGGGGGCCTTGAAACCTTCGGCGGCGACGCTGGGCAGGCCGCGGCTTTCGAACAGCTTGCGGACCTTGCCGCCCAGGGCGATCTGTTCGTCGCGGACCTTGGCAAAGCCGTAGGCCTGGGTTTCCTTCATGGCAGCGCGCAGGCGCGTGAGGGCGTCGGTCGGCAGGGTCGCGTGGTAGGCGTGGCCGCCCTTCTCATAGGTTTCCATGATCTGCAGCCACTTCTTGAGGTCGCAGGCAAAGCTGGAGCTGGTGGTGCCGTCGATCGCGGCGCGGGCGCGCTCGCTGAGCATCACCATCGCGCAGCAGGGTGAGCTGCTCCAGCCTTTTTGCGGGGCCGAGATCAGCACATCGACGCCGGTGGCTTTCATGTCCACCCACATCGCGCCGGAGGCGATGCAGTCGAGCACGAACAGCCCGCCGACCGCATGCACGGCGTCGGCCACGGCTTTGAGGTAGTTGTCGGGCAGCATCATGCCGGCGGCAGTTTCGACGTGCGGGGCAAACACGACGGCGGGTTTTTCTTTGGCAATCGCGGCCTGGACGTCGGCAATCGGCGCCGGGATCCACGGGGCCTGCGCGCCCTTGGCGGTCTGGCGCGCTTTCAGCACGGTGGACGAGGCGGGGATGTTGCCCATGTCGAAGATCTGGGTCCAGCGGTAGCTGAACCAGCCGTTGCGGATCACCATCACGTGTTTGCCGTGGGCAAACTGGCGGGCCACGGCTTCCATGCCGTAAGTGCCGCTGCCGGGTACCAGCACGGCGGAAGGGGCGTTGTAAACCTCTTTCAGGATGCTGGAGATGTCGGTCATCACGCCCTGGAAGCTTCTGGACATGTGGTTGAGCGCGCGGTCGGTGTAGACCACCGAGAATTCGAGCAGACCGTCGGGGTCCACGTTGGGCAGCAATCCAGGCATAGGGTTTACTCGGGGTAGTTGTAAAAATGTCGGGTTGGCAGCTTAGCACGGGCCGCCCGGCGCTGCAGGGGCTGTGGTTTGCCGCCCTTTGCGCCCTTCTGCACCGTGTTGTCATGGCGGACCTGAGCGCCATCCATGGCTGCGCATCACGGCTGCCGGTGTGCCTGCATGGATCCCGGATCACGTCCGGGATGACAGACTGGGCGCCGCCCCCGGGGCGACAAGTACGCTATAAACCGGTCCAACAAGAAAAGGAAAGCGGCGATGGCCAAGCTCGTGTTCGGCATGAACCAGTCCCTCGACGGCTACGTCGACCATATGGCGTTTGCGCCCGGTCCGGCGCTGTTTCGCCACTTCATCAAGGAAGCCGAGGGCCAGGCCGGCAGCGTGTACGGCCGCAAGATGTACGAAATCATGTCGTACTGGGACGACGAGCACCCTGAATGGGATGACGACAGACGCGCATTCGCGGCGGCCTGGCGCAGGCAGCCCAAGTGGGTGGTCTCGCGCACCCTGCGCTCTGTCGGCCCCAACGCCACCCTGGTTCAAGGCGATCTGGGGGCCGCGATGCGCGCGATCAAGGCCGGGCCGGAGGGCGAGATCGAAGTCGCCGGCACCGAGCTGGCACACAGCCTGACCCAACTGGGCCTGATCGATGAATACCGCATCTACCTGCACCCCGTCGTGCTGGGCCAGGGCAAGCCCTATTTCGCCGGACCGCGGCCGCCGCTGCGCCTGCTGGGCCATGACCGGATGGACGGGGACGTGATCAGGCTGAGCTACGTGCCTGCCTGATTGCGCCGCGTCTTCCATGTCTGTCATGGCGGACCGAATCTGCCATCCATGCTTGCAGACCCCGGACGGCGGGGTGCCGGCATGGATCCCGGATCACGTCCGGGATGACAAGACCTGACTCGATCGCTATGAATTCAATAGCTGCGAGCCCATGCCGGACATGGGCTGGAGGCCGATTGAATGCACAAACGGCAGGCTGGCAGCGGTTTCAGCCCTTCCTGCGATCGACAGCCGTCGGTATTGATCCACCTCAAGCACCCGCGTGTTGCCGACCCCTAGCATGTAATAAATTGTCAGGGATCCTCCTTATGTTCTATCGCCTTGCGGGCTTCGCGGCCGCCTTCTTCCTGTTCGCGCTGCCCGCCCACGCGGTGGACGGCATCACGCCCAACCAGATCCTGATCGGCCAGACCATCACGCTGCAGGGCGGCAAGAATGACTACGGCATGGCCGTGCTGTCCGGGGTGCAGGCCTACCTGCAGTCGGTCAACAAGCGCGGTGGCGTGTTCGGCCGCAATATCACCCTCAAGACGCTGGACGACGACAACAAACCCGCGCAGGCCGAGGCCAATGCGCGCCAGCTGGTGGGCGCGGACAAGGTCTTCGTGCTGTTCGGCTCGATCGAGGGCGGGCCCTCGACCGCGGTGATGAAGGTGGCGGTGGAAACCGGCGTGCCCTTCTTCGGCCCCATGGCTGGCTCGCCGGGCTTTCGCCGGCCGCACCAGCCGCTGGTGTTTCCGGTGCGTGCTGAACACCGCGAGGAATTCCGCGCGCTGCTGGACTATGCCAAAAAGACCGGCATGACCCGCGTGGCTTTTGTGCGTTCGGACAGCGACACCGGCCTGCAGCACCTCGAAAACATGAAGCTGCTGTGCAAGGAACTGGGCATGACGCTGGTGGCCGAGCTGCCCTTCAAGTCAGACATCAGCGACGCGCAGATCGGCGAAATGGCCCAGCGCCTGGGCAGCACCAACGCGCAGGTGGTGATCAACCACGGCAGCACCGGCATGTACGAAAAGCTGATTCGCCAGAGCCAGGCCATGGGCCTGAAAGTGGTTTTCAGCGGCGTCAATTCCGGCTCGGCCCAACTGGTCAAACACCTGGGCGAGGCCTCGCGCGGCATGGTGTTCTCGCAGGTCATGCCCAGCCCCTGGGAACGCAAAAGCGCCATCGCCCGCGAATACCAGGAGGTGTTTGCCCGCGAGAAGCCGGGGCAGGAGTTCTCGTACGGCAGCCTCGAAGGCTACGTCACCGCCAAGGCGCTGGTCATGGCGCTGCGCCTGGCCGGCGACAAGCCGACACGCGAGAGTTTCGTGCGCGGCCTCGAAGGCAGCAGTGTGCTCGACCTGGCCGAAGGCCTGCGCGCCAGCTACAAACCCAACGACCACACCGGCATGACCACGGTGGATCTGGCCATCATCACGCGCGACCTGAAGTTCAGGCATTGAGCGGCGTCTGCGGTGCGGTGTCATGGCGGACCTGATCCGCCATCCATGGCTTTGGAACCACGGCGGCGGGGTGCCGGCATGGATCCCGGATCAAGTCCGGGATGACAAGACAGGGGCGTCCGTGACAACCAGGCGGAGACGCCGACTGCTACGAATTCAATAGCTGCAGATCCATGCAGGACATGGGCTGGAGGCCAGTTTGATGAACCGACGCCGCGCCACAGCCGAAAAAAAGCCTCCCGGCGAGGGAGGCTTGCTGAAAGCGCGGAAACTTACTTCTTGCGCGCGGCGATGGCTTTTTCAGCCGACGTCACCAGGTCCGCACCGACGGTGTTTTTCCACTTGTCGTAGACCGGGCGGGTGGCCTTGACGAAGGCTTCGCGTTCGGCAGGGGTCAGCTGGGTCACGGTCACACCCATGGCGGCAATTTCTTTCAGCAGCGGCTTGTCGGCCTCGGTCAGGCCTTTGCGGGCCAGCACGATTTCCTGCTTGCCGGCGTCGATGGCGGCCTGGCGCACGATGGCCTGGTCGGCCGGTGTCCACGAGGCGAAGACGTCCTTGTTGACGACAAAGATCAGCGGATCGGCCACATAACCCCAGGTGGTCACGAACTTCTGGCCCACGGTGTGCATCTTCAGCACGGTGAACAGAAACAGCGGGTTCTCCTGGCCATCGACCGCGCCGCTGGACAGCGCAGGTTGTGCATCGGCCCAGCTCATCTGGGTGGGGTTGGCACCCATCGCGCTGAACATGTCGGAGTAGATCGGCGAGCCGACCACGCGGAACTTCATGCCTTTCAAATCTTCCGGCGACCTGATCGGCTTTTTGCTGTTGGTGACTTCGCGGTAGCCGTTTTCACCCCAGGCCAGCGGCACGGCGCCGGCTTTATCGACCGTGGCGAAGATCTGTTTGCCAACGTCACCCTGGGTCAGCGCGTCGATCGCCTGGTAGTCAGGCATCAGGAAAGGCAGGGAAAACAGGTTGAGTTCCTTGATCTGCGGCGACCAGTTGATGGTCGAGCCGACGGCCATGTCGATCACGCCCTGGCGCAGCGCGCTGAACTCGCGCGTCTGGTCGCCCTGCACCAGCGACACACCGGGGAACAGCTTGATGTTGATGCGGCCGGCGGTGCGCTCTTTCACCAGGTCGGCCCAGATCTGGCCGGCCATGCCCCAGGGTGTGGGCGGGCCCAGCACCAGCGACATCTTGTACTCGGGCTTGTAGGCGGCTTGCGCCATGGCGCCGGTGCCGAATGTCAGGGCGGTTGCTGCCAGGGCCAGGCCCAGCAAGGTGCGGCGGAATTTCATGGAGTCTCCTTTTGGTTTGGATAAGCGAACGGACAGAAAAAACACAACTCAATAACCGAGCTTGCGCGGCAGCCACAGCGCGAGTTCGGGGAAAGCGATCACCAGCACCATCACGATGGCCATCGAAAACAGCATCCAGCCGACCCAGCGCACGGTGGCTTCCATCGGCACCTTGGCAATGCGGCAGGACACCATCAGGTTGACCGCCAGCGGTGGCGTGAACTGGCCCAGCGCGACCTTGAGCGTGAGGATCACGCCGAACCAGACCGGGTCCCATTTGTAGTGGTTGACGATGGGCAGCAGCAGCGGCACAAAGATCAAAAAGATGGACACGCCGTCGAGGAACATGCCGACCGTGACCAGCAGCAGGATCAGCAATGCCAGCACGCCGTATTCACCGAGGCCCGAACCGACGATGGCGCGGGTGACCGGATCGATCACACCCAGCGTGGACAGCGAGTAGGCAAAAATGCCGGCCAGCGAGACCACCAGCAGGATCACCGCCGACAGCTCGCCGGATTCGCGCAGGATCACGAACAGGTCGCGCACCTTGATGGTCCGGTAGATGATCATGCCGACAAACAGGCCGTAGAACACCGCGACCACCGCGGCTTCGGTCGGCGTGAACCAGCCGGCGCGCATGCCGCCCAGGATCAGCACCGGCGCGGCCAAGCCCCAGGTCGCTTCGCGGAAACTTTTCCAGAAGGCCGGGCGCGGCATCGTTGCTTCGAGCGCACCCATCTTGTGTTTGCGCGCCATCCAGACCGCGGGAATCATCAGCGCCAGCCCGGCCATCACGCCCGGGATCATGCCGGCGGCAAACAGTGCCGGCACCGACGCGCCCGGCACCATCACCGAATAAACAATGAAGGCAATCGAGGGCGGGATCAGGATGTCGGTGGCGGCGGCAGCGCCCACCACGCTGGCCGAAAACGCCGGCGGGTAACCGGCCCGGCTCATCGCCAGGATCATCACGCCGCCCACCGCCGCGGCATTGGCCGGGCCCGAGCCCGAGATGCCGCCGAGGAACATCGCGACCGCAATCGCCACCAGCGGCAACATGCCGGGACCGCGGCCGACGATGGCCACCGCAAAGTTGACGAGGCGCAGCGCGACGCCGGAGCGGTCGAAGATGGAGCCGACCAGCACAAACATCGGAATCGCCAGCAGCGGGTATTTGCCAAGGCCGGCATAGAAGTTTTGCGGCACGGCCAGCAGGCCGAACCACTGAACGTCGGCGTTGGCCAGCGCGATACAGGCCGCACCGGCCAGGCCGAGGGCCGCGCCGATAGGCACGCCCATCAGCAACAACACGATGAACGCGACAAACAGGAGAGTGGGGATCATGCTCGGCGGCCCCGTCGCACAAACAGGCCCAGCGCGCGGCCGGCAATCGCCACCGACATGATGGGCAGCCAGATCGTGTACCACCACTGCGGCACACCGATGCCGGGCGAGGTTTCGCCGTAACGGATGTCGTCGTAAACCATGCGGGTGCTGAGCACCGCGATCAGCGCGAACAGCAAAAACACCATGATGGCGCCGAAGCGGGCCAGCGCGCGCTGGCGCGCCGCGGGGCCGTTGTCGGCAAAGTACTCGATGCGGATTTGCCGGTTGCGCGCCACCGAGGCCGAGCCGGCCACCAGCGCCAGCACAATCATCAGGAACACCGAGAACTCTTCGGTCCAGGCAAACGACTGGCTGGTGAAATAACGCACCAGCACATTGGCAAAGGTGATCAGCGCCAGCAGGCCCATCACGATGACGGTGAGCCAGTCTTCAATCGCCAGCGGAATCACGGTGACTTCGTCCTGGTCGGCAGGGTTGGGCGAATCGCCGGGCAAGGGGGTGGTTTCAGGCTGTGACATGGGGGTGAGGCTGGAGATTAGGGCCAAAGCACGGGGCCGGCCATTGGGGGATACCTTGAACGTTGAGCTTGGGTGATGGGGTGATCAGGCGAGCATGGCGCGTACTGCGGCCGCAATGTCGGCCGCGGCAACCCGCGACTGCGCTTCGAGCACGGGTGCGTAACCGACCGGAATACGCGGCGCGCCCAGCCGCTTGACCTGGCAGCCGGTGGCCTCGGCGGCGGTGGCGGCGATCTCGGCGCCGAAGCCGGCCGCCTGCACCGCCTCATGCACCACCAGCAGCTTGCCGGTCTTGCGGCAGGAGGCCAGCACCGCCTCGCGGTCCCAGGGCCAGATGCTGCGCAGGTCGATCAGCTCGACGTCCAGGCCTTCTTTGGCGAGCTGCTCGCAGGCGTCGGCGCAGACCTGCAGCTGTTTGCTCCAGCTCACCAGCGTAAGGGCGTTGCCGGCGCGCACGGTGCGGGCCTGGCCCAGCACGGTTTTTTCTTCGGGGTTGACCTCGCCACTCAGGCCCCACAAGGTCTTGTGCTCCATGTACACGACCGGGTCGCCGCTGGCCAGCGCGGCGCGCAGCATTGAATAGTTGTCCTGGGGCGTGGCCGGACAGAGCACCACCACGCCGGGCAGGTGGGCGAACCAGCTCTCCAGCGACTGCGAATGCTGCGCCGCCGACGAATCCCAGATGCCGATGGGCATGCGCACCACCAGCGGCACGCGGCCCTGGCCGCCGAACATGAAGCGGTTCTTGGCGGCCTGGTTCACGATCTCGTCCATGCCGCAGAGCGCAAAGTCCACCACCCGCATCTCGACCACTGGCCGCAGCCCCGCCAGCGCCATGCCGACGCCGGCGCCGAGGATGGCGGCTTCGCTGATCGGCGTGTCGATCACGCGCTGGTCGCCGAAACGCGCCTGCAGGCCCTTGTACTGGCCAAAGATGCCGCCACGGCCCACGTCCTCGCCGATCACCACCACGTTGGCATCGGCTTCCATCTCATGCGCGACGGCCAGCGCCGCCGCTTCAGCGTATGTCATCAGCGCCATGTGCCGGCTCCGGTGGTTTGCACGTCGGTGAAGGCCGCAGCCGCATCGGGCCAGGGCGCGGCGTCGGCGCCGGCCACGGCGGCCGCCACCTCCTCGTCGGCCTGGCGGCTGATCGTGGCGAGTACCTCCGCATCACCACCGGCCTGCAGCCAGGCGGCGCGGGCGCGCGCGATCGGGTCGGTCTTCAGCGCCTCGTCCAGTTCACTGGCATCGCGGTAAGCCGCCGGGTCCACCGACACATGGCCCTTGACGCGGTAAGTGATCGCATGCAGCAGGCGCGGGCCGATGCCGGAGCGCACCTGCTGCACCAGCGTGGCAGCAGCGTCAAACACGGCCAGCACGTCGTTGCCGTCGACCTTGACCGCCGGAATGTCGAAACTTTCGGCGCGTGCCGAGGCGCCCTCGCCGGCCGTCATCGGGCCACTGGCGGTGGTGGCACTCCAGCGGTTGTCTTCGCAGACAAACAGCACCGGCAGGCTGTAAACCTGGGCCCAGTTCAGCGCCTCGAGGAAAGGCCCGCGGTTGATCGCGCCGTCACCGAAAAAACACACGGTGATCGCGTCACGCTTCTGGAGCTTTTGCGCATGGGCCGCGCCGACAGCGATCGGCAGGCCGGCCGCCACCACGCCATTGGCGCCCAGCATGCCGACCGAAAAATCCGCAATGTGCATGGAGCCGCCCTTGCCGCCGTTGAAACCGGTGGCCTTGCCGAACAGCTCGCTCATCATGCCCTGCAGGTCGGCGCCCTTGGCCAGCGTGTGGCCGTGGCCGCGGTGCGTGGAGGTCAAATAATCTTCGCGCTTCAGGTGCGCGCAGACGCCGGCCGGCACCGCCTCCTGGCCGGTGGACAGGTGCAGCGGGCCGCGCACGCGGGCCGTGCCGTCGGCGGCCTTGCCATAGGCGCTGACGCCTCCCTGACTGGCGATTTCCGCCGCGTTTTCAAAAGCCCGGATACGGACCATGGTGCGGTACAACGCCGCGAGTTGTTCTGCCTTGCCGCTCAAAAGTGTCTCCGGCTGCCTGGTGGGCTTATTGATATGTGTGCATTGTATTGGGCGGCAGGCCGGTTTTTTACCGCAGGTGGCCGGCCAGCTCGCCCATGTCGGTGAATATCCAGCGGGCGCCGGCCTGGCGCAGGGCCGCCGGCGCGTCATGGCCGGCCTCTGGCGGGCTGTAGCCGAAGACGGTGGCGCCGGCCGCCACGCCGGCCATCACGCCGGTCACCGTGTCTTCAATCACCGCGCAGCGGCTGGGGTCGACACCGAGCGCGGCAGCGGCGGCCAGGTACACATCCGGCGCGGGTTTGGAGCGCGGCATCTCGTGGCCACTGAAAACGCGGTCCCCGAAATACGGCCTGAGCCCGCACCTGTCGATCTGCAGCTCGACCTTGTAGCGGTCGGCGCCGGACGCGCAGGCGATGCGGCCTTCATACAGCGCGTGGATGGCGGCGGCGGCTTCCAGCGCGCCGCGTATCGGCTTGACACCGGCCTCGATGCCCAGGTTGCGCCGCTCGCGGAAGCGGTCCATCCAGTCGTCGGTGAGGGCCTGGCCGGTCCTGGCCTCGATCAGCGCGGCCTCGTCCCTCACCGCCTTGCCGATAAACAGGCGCATGCATTCATCGGCGCTGAGCTTCCAGCCCAGCTCTTCCAGCATGTCGCGCAACACGCCATTGGTGATGGTTTCGCTGTCCACCAGCACCCCGTCACAGTCGAACAACACGGCCTCGAATTTCAGCACCGTTTTCCTTTCACGCTATATGTTTGATAGCTGACAGCCCATGTCGGACATGGGCCGGCGGCCGATTTGACCCGGAATTCAAAAACGGGTCGCGGTCCCCATGGTAACCATGCCGGGCAGGAGCCCGCTCATCGCAGCGGGCCGGGTGCGGAACCGAAACGGCGCACCGGGATGGAATCGCCGCTGGCTTCGAGGGGACTCAGGAAACGGATCGCACGCTGGGCCTGTCCGTCGTCCGCCAGCAGGGCCTGCAGCTCCGCGTCGAGGGCCGCAAAATCGCCCACCTCGCTACTGCGGCTGCCCACCGCCACAGTGAAGCGCAGTGCCATGGAAGCGGGGTCATCGGCATCACGCATCAGGCCCAGGGCCACCAGCCGGGACAGCCGGGCCCTGAGCCTCTCGCCTGGTGTCACGCCTTCCATCACGATGCCCAGCATGTTGCGGCCCAGCCGCCCCACCAGGTCGAAGTCGCGTGTGATGGTGCGTACCAGCCGCACGCTGCGGGCCAGCAGCTCTTCGGTCTCGATGGTATTGAGCCGGTCCGGGTCGGCCGGCTCCACGCACACATAGATGATGGCCAGGTCACGCCGCAAGTCCGGCGCAGTGTTCCAGATGCGGGCCGCACGCCCGCGAAAGGTCTTGCGGTTCAGGAAGCCGGTCAGCGGATCGTACTCCCTGGCCGCGTGGTCGCGCACCGTCTCTGCGTGGCGCAAGCGACTCCAGGCGTTGATGCACAGCATCATGACCACCACCTCCACCAGGGCGGCAGCGACCGGAGTTTCACCGGGCAGCCAGGGCGCGTTGATCAGCCCCGAGCTTTCGGCCAGGGCCAGGGCCACGCAGACCAGGTAGGGCAGGTATACCAGCAACCAGTAGCCGCCGAAGGCCACGCCACGCCGCCAGGCCCGCCATGCGCAAATGATGGTGAAGGCAAAAACGCTGAGCGTGATGACGTGAAACGCCGGCACCATGCGCTCGTATCGCTCAACCAGCGGGCTGGCCACCATGTAGGCCAGGCACAGCGCGACCAGCACACGCGCCGTGCGGTGAAAGTTTCGCCCCTGCAGCCCGCCAAAAATGGATCGCGTGAACTGGAGGTTGAAGGCCAGCGCGCCCATCACCGACAGCACAATCGCCTGGCTGGCAAAACTTGTGGCCTGCGGCCAGAGGTAACGCTGGGCAACGCCGGTGTAACACAGGGTGGCCATGAGGGTGAACACCAGGTAACCCGCATACCAGGCATAGGTGCGGTCGCGGTAGGCCAGCGCCATCTGGGCGCAGAAGAGCACCAGTGTCAGGATCACCCCCAGCTGCAGGCCCACCCACAACATCTGCGCAAGATCCCGCCGTGCCGCCTCTGCCGCACTGACCAGCACGGGACTCAGGTTGGCCGGCAGGCGATGCACCACGCGGACAAAAACCTCCTGCGGATTCGCGCCGGGCGGCGACAAGGGAAACCGCGGCCGCAGCGAATCTGCGGGCCACTGGGCATGCGCCACAAAATCGCCGGCCGCGGTCATGCGCCATGCGCCGCCGGCATCGCGCTGGAAAAACTCATAACGATCCACAATCACCGTGGGGAATTCCAGCAGCCAATCGGCGCCATCAAACGCGCCATCCGGCGCCAGTGTCATGCGCAGCCAGAGCGGCGAGCTCGCACTCACCGCATAACGCTTGCCGCTGACCAGGGGCTTGAAAAGGGCGGCATCCATGGCCGCAACCTGCTCGACCGTGGCGCCCGCAGGCAAACCTTCAAGCACCCGCAGCGGCGCAGGATGGGACGCCGGGCGGCCGGCGCCAGCTGCGTTCGGTGTATTTGCGGCAGTCGCATGCGGGGAAGTCAGGCCAAGCAGCAGCGCCAGCCCCCACACACCGGTCCCCAACAGCAAGCGGCAGTGCCGCCACCAGGCCGCGCCGGCTACGCTCTGTTCTTTTGCGAAATTCATCCCCGCCTGAAATGCCATGACTACCGGAGCAATCAGCCCACGCCCATCAGGGGCCAAAAGCCCTTTTATATCCGATCACAGCGGGTCTCCATCGACGTAGTACCAACGGCCTAAGTCGAGGACAAAGCGGCTGCGCTCATGCAGGCGAATGGCAGCACTCCCGGGACTTTTCTGGCGCGCGACAAATTCGACCTCGGCGTGGCTCGCATCCAGCACCCGGTGTTGCCGCACCTCGAGGCCCAGCCATTTCACGCCGGCATCGAAGGCCAGGGACGGCGGACGCTGGCTGGCGTGCCAGGTGGCCCGCAGGTAGTCGGCGCGCTCCAGCACAAAGGCGGTGTATCGCGAGCGCATCAGCGACTCGGCGTCCGGCGCCGCTGTGGTCTCGAAGCTGTCGATGAAGCGGCCGCAGCAGGCGCCCAGGCCCAGCGGCTTGTTCGACGGCCCGATCCGGCCGCAGGGGCAAGGCGCCGAAGCAGATGCGGAGGGCAGCGGCATCAGCCGCAGCCGCTGGTTCTGGCCTTGCGCTCTTCCAGGGTTTCGGTCGGCGCGCCCTGTTTCACCCATTCGGCATAACCGCCGTCGATGTGGGCGACATTGGTCATGCCCATGTCCATCAGGGTTTTGGCCGCCAGTGCGCTGCGCCAGCCGGCGCCGCAGAACAGGATGAACTCCCGGCCCTCGTCGGCGAACAGCGGCTTGAAATAAGGCGAGGCCGGGTCCACCCAGAATTCGAGCATGCCGCGCGGCGCGTGGAAGCTGCCGACCACGGTGCCGGGGCCGAGCTCGCGCACGTCGCGGATATCGACGATCTGCACCTGCGGATCATGCAGCCTGGCCCGCGCCTGCTCGACGCTGTAGGTTTTGACCTGGGCCATGGCCTCGTCAACGAGGGCGCGGAATCCTTTGGTGATGGGCATGGGCTCTCCTTGGGGGCATGGCGGACAGGGCCCTGTGATTGACGCATCAACCATGGGGGTATTGCCGGAATTTTAAGGTCTGCTAGGGTAGGGCTTTTGCACCCACACCTCCCCATGACCGAACCAGCCGATCTATCCCACGCCACACCCGACCAGCGCGTCGTGATTCTGGGAGGCGGCCTGGCCGGTCTGTCACTGGCGCTGCAGTTGCGCCAGCGTTTTGCCGGCCTCGACATCGTGGTGCTGGAGCGGCGCGCCCACCCGGTGCCGCTGGCCGCGCACAAGGTCGGCGAGTCCACGGTGGAAATCGGCGCGCACTACTTTGCCAACGTGCTGGGCCTGAAGCCGCACCTGCAGGCCGCGCAGCTCAAGAAATTCGGTTTCCGTTTTTTCTTCAACGACGGTCGCGAGGACATCGACGGCGTGACCGAACTCGGCGCCAGCACCTTTCTGAGCACGCCGGCCTACCAGATCGACCGTGGCATTTTCGAAAACGAACTGGGCCGTCTCGCGCTGGAGCGCGGCATCCGTTTTGAGGACGGCGCCATGGTCAAGACGGTGCAACTGGCCGATGCGACGCAGCGGGACAGCCTGCACCAGGTGCGCTACAGCCACGAAGGCATGGAGCATGAGCTGCAGGCACGCTGGGTGGTGGATGCCAGTGGCCGCGCCGGCCTGCTCAAGCGCAAGCTGGGGCTGGCCGAGGCCAACGACCACCATGCCAACGCGATCTGGTTTCGCATCGCCAGCAAGCTCGATGTGGACGACTGGTCGGGCGACAGCGACTGGCTGGCGCGCTGCAACCCGCCACAGCGCTGGTTGTCCACCAATCACCTGTGCGGCGACGGCTACTGGACCTGGCTGATTCCGCTGGCCTCGGGCTCCCACTCGGTCGGCATCGTCTGCGACGCGGTCACCCACCCGATCGACAGCATGAACACTTTCGACAAGGCGATGGACTGGTTTGCGATCCACCAGCCGCAGCTGTTTGCCGAGCTCGACGGCCGGCGCGACCAGCTGCAGGACTTTGCCTTTTTCAGGAATTTCTCCTACGGCTGCAAGCAGGTCTGGGACGGCCAGGGCCGCTGGGCTTTGACCGGCGAAGCAGGCCTGTTCCTGGACCCGTTTTACTCACCGGGCAGCGACTTCATTGCGATCTCCAACAGCTTCATCACCGAAATGGTGGCGCAGGACCTCGCGGGCCGGCCGGTGGCCATGTATGCCGACATCTACCAGTCGGTGTATTTCTCGCTGTACCGCAACATGCTGCCGATGTACACCGGGCAGTACGCGATTTTCGGCAATGCCGAAGTGATGCCCATCAAGGTGCTGTGGGACTACACCTATTACTGGGGCGTGATGTGCCAGCTCTACTTCCAGAACAAGCTGGTAGACATCAGCGCCATGGGCCGGCTGCAGAAACCGCTGGAGGCCGTGCAACAACTCAATGTCGCGATGCAGGACTTCTTGCGGACCTGGGACGCGGGCGGCCGCACCGCCGATGTCGCGCGTATGCTCGACCAGTCCTCGCTGCCCTGGTTTGCCGAACTGAACCGCGGCCTCAACGACACGCTGGACGCCGCGCAGTTCAGCGAGCGCCTGCGGCTCAATCTTGCGCAGCTCGATGCGCTGGCGCTGCAGATCGTGGCCCATGCGCACACCACCCAGCCCGGACTGGACGACAGCGCGGTGCGCGCCAGCCTGAGCAACACCGCCCGCGACGGCGATGCGGCGCCCGGGCATCTGCTGTTTCCGCAGATGCTGGCGCGGGTCGCGCCGGTGGCACTGACGGCCTAGGCGCAGCGGGCTGCATGGATTGCGGATCGAGTCCGCAATGACAAGCCCTAAAGAGCTCGCTGGATGATGATCTTCTGCACGTCGCTGGTGCCTTCGTAAATCTGGCAGACGCGCACATCGCGGTAAATCCGCTCGACCGGGAAGTCATTGACATAGCCATACCCGCCCAGGGTCTGGATCGCGGCGCTGCAGACTTTTTCGGCCATCTCGCTCGCGAACAGCTTGGCCATGGCCGCTTCCTTCAGGCAGGGTCGGCCGGCGTCGCGCAGGCTGGCGGCATGCCAGATCAGTTGCCGCGCGGCTTCCAGCTGGGTCGCGCAGTCGGCCAGCCGGAAACCGACCGCCTGGTGGTTGAAGATCGCGGTGCCGAAGCTTTGCCGCTCTTTCGCATACGCGAGCGCAAACTCGAAGGCGCTGCGCGCCATGCCGACACTTTGCGCGGCGATGCCGATGCGCCCGCCTTCGAGTGCACCCAGCGCAATGCGGTAACCCTCGCCCTCGTTGCCGAGCAGGTTCTCCGCCGGGATGCGGCAGTTGTCGAAGTTGATTTGTGCGGTGTCGCTGGAATGCTGGCCCAGCTTGTCCTCGAGCCGCGCCACGACATAACCGGGCGTGTCGGTGGGCACCAGAAAGGCGCTCATGCCTTTTTTGCCGGCGCCCTTGTCGGTCACCGCAATCACGATGGCGAGCTGGCCGTTTTTTCCGCTGGTGATGAACTGCTTGACACCGTTGATCACATAGCCGTCGCCGTCTTTCACCGCGGTGGTGCGAAGGCCGGAGGCGTCGCTGCCCACATGCGGCTCGGTCAGGCAGAACACGCCCAGCATCTGGCCCTGCGCCAGCGGGGTCAGCCACTGCTTTTTCTGCGCGGCATTGCCGTCGCGCATCAGGATGGCGTTGACCGGGCAATTCGTGACGGAAATCGCGGTGCTGGTGCCGCCGTCGCCAGCGGCGATTTCTTCCAGCACCAGCGCCAGCGTCAGGTAGTCGAGGTTGGCGCCACCGAATTCTTCAGGCACACAGATGCCGTAAGCGCCGAGGGCGGCCAGGCCCTGGTGCGCCTGCTTCGGAAAGTGGCGCTCGCGGTCCCACTGCGCGGCATTCGGCCAGAGTTCGGCCTGCGCGAAGTCACGCACCGCGTCGCGGATCATTTCCTGGTCTTGTGTCAGCAGCATGGAAGGTTCTACCAGGCCAACAGCTGGCCGTCGTGGTTGATGAAAGTGCCGTTGTGTTCGGCGCGCAGGCTGGCCACGGTGCCGCGCATGTCAGCAACGCTTTGCGTGACATCGAGATCGGCGCCAGCACCACCCATGTCGGTCTTGACCCAACCGGGGTGCATCGCGACGCAGATGGCCTTGCCCTGCAAGCCAAACGACATGTCCTTGACCACCGAGTTGACGGCGGATTTGGAGGCGCGGTACAGCCAGCTGTTGCCATTGGTGCGCAGTCCGATGGAGCCCATGCGGGATGACAGGACCACCAGCCGGGCGCCAGGCGCCAGTACCTCCACCAGTTGCGGCAGAACGTTCATCGGCGCCAGCACATTGGTGCGCATCACCTGATCGAACACATCGTCAGCCGGTGGCTCGCCCGCATTGCCGCCCGCCATAACGCCGGCGACATACAGCGCGACATCAATCTTCTCGCCGTCGAGCTGCCAGGCCAGGCCGCTGCTGCTGGCCGGCGAGGCCACATCCACCCGCAGCGCGGTCGCGTCCAGCGCCTTCAGGCGCGCCAGCCCGGCGTCGTCGCGCGCGGTGGCGATCACGCGCGCGCCGGCCTCACGGTACTGGCGCACAAACTCGAGACCGATGCCGCGTGATGCGCCAATGACGAGAATGGTGGGTATGTCAGTTTTGTGCATGAAATTGACCTCCAGCCCATGTCAGACATGGGCCAACAGCTATCAACTTTATAGCAACTCAAGTGCCAGCGCAGTGCCTTCGCCGCCGCCGATACACAGCGTCGCCACGCCGCGTTGAAGGCCACGCGCCTGCAGCGCATGGATCAGCGTC
>PNNC01000028.1 GCA_013824015.1 Polaromonas sp. | reverse complement strand
TGGCCAGCTGCGCGGCAGCCAGGCGGTTGTCCATGGCCAGCCAGGCCTTGTAGATGCCGGCGGTGAAGGTCTGGATGCCGAAATAACTGGACACGCCGAAGTCGGCCAGCGTCTCCATCAGTGCCAGTGCCACTCCCGCGGCAACCGCAGGCCGGGCCAGCGGCAGGGCGACTTCGCGGATGCGGCGCGACAGGGGCGCGCCCAGCAGCCGGGCCGCCTCCATCAGGTGCGCCGCGCGCTCGGACAAGGCGGTGCGCGCCAGCAGGTAGACATAGGGGTAGAGTGACACCGTGAACACCAGCACCGCACCACCGAGGCTGCGGATCTCGGGCAGCAGCCGTCCCTGCCAGCCAAAACTGGCGCGCATCCAGCTTTGCAGCGGTCCGGCGTACTGCAGAAAATCGGTGTAAGCGTAGGCCACCACATACGCGGGCATGGCCAGCGGCAGCAGCAGCGCCCAGGCAAAAAAGCGCCGCCCCGGAAAGTCAAACAGGGTCACCGCGCTGGCGGTGGCCATGCCCACCACGGCCACACCGAGCGCCACCGCCAGGCACAGCAGCAGCGAGGTGAAGGCGTAGTCGGGCAGCACCGTCTGCAGCAGTTGGGTCAGGATGGGCAGGGAATCGGCGTCCAGTTCCAGCCAGGACAACATCACCGTCAGCACCGGCAAGGTCAGAACGACCATGAGCGCAAACAACAGGGCGGACGGGATAAAACGGCGAAGCATGAAGTCCAGAAAAAGGGAAGGTTGGCGACGGTCAGCCGCCTTGTCCGCAGAACTTTTGCGGGCTGGCGCCTGCGAAGTGTGAATGAGAATTGTAAGTATCTACAATTCAGTCATGTTTTTAGACCTTTCCAGGCTGGTGGTCCACTACGCCGGCCAGCCGCGGCCGGCCGTCCATGGCGTGTCGCTGGGCTTGCGGATCGGCGAGATCGGCGTGCTGATCGGGCCCTCCGGCTGCGGCAAGACCACCTTGCTGCGCGCCGTGGCCGGGCTGGAGCGCGCCCAGGCCGGCAGCATCCTGCTGGACCGGGAAACCGTCAGCAGCGCAGGCATCCACATCCCCGCCGAACAACGGCGCATCGGCATGGTGTTCCAGGACTACGCGCTGTTTCCACATCTGGACGTCGGCCACAACGTGGCCTTCGGCCTGTCCCACCTGCGGCCGGCAGAGCGCCAGCAGCGCATCGGCGAGGCGCTGGACCTGGTCGGCCTGGCCCAGGCGCAACAGCGTTACCCGCACGAGCTGTCAGGCGGCCAGCAGCAGCGTGTGGCGCTGGCGCGCGCGCTGGCGCCCAGGCCGCGGCTGCTGCTGCTCGACGAGCCCTTTTCCAATCTGGATGTGGACCTGCGCGAGCGTCTGGCCCACGAGGTGCGCGGCATCCTGAAGCAGGCCGGCGCCACCGCGCTGATGGTGACCCACGACCAGCTCGAAGCCTTTGCCATCGGCGACCGCATCGGGGTGATGCATGAAGGAGAGCTGCACCAGTGGGACGATGCGTATGAGCTCTACCACCGGCCGGCGACACGTTTTGTGGCCGACTTCATCGGCCACGGGGTGTTCACCCGTGCGCAGATCACGCAGCGCGGTGACAACGTGGTGGTGCAGACCGCGCTGGGCGATCTCAGCGATGTGCTGGAATGCCCCCTGCCCGGCGCCTATCCGGACGGTGTCTGTGATGTGCTGCTGCGCGCGGACGACATCGTGCATGACGACGCAGCGCCGGTGAAGGCACAGATCGTGCGCAAGGCGTTTCGCGGTTCGGAGTTCCTGTACACCCTGCAGCTCGCCAGCGGTGAAACCGTGATGGCCCATGTACCCTCCCATCACGACCACGCACTCGGCGAATGGATAGGCATTCGCGCCGAAGTCGATCACGTGGTGACTTTCCAGCGCGAATAAGCCCTTGCCGGCGGCTGCTCAGGCGCCGGTGTCTGCCCTTTCGCGCAGCAGGCGTCCCACCTCCGCCTGAAGGTCGGCCGCCCAGGCCCTGCGGTCGCGCCCCTCGGCGCGCTGCGGCGGCCCCACGGTGACTTCGGCGCGCAGCCGCGTGACACACAGGGTTTCCCAGATCGATACAAAGATCGAATCGTCATCGATGTAGCGCGGCGCAAAATTTGTCTGCCGCGTGTCCGCATCGACAAACCGCAAGGCCAGTGGCTGCACCGGTGCATCGGCGGAAATGGCCGCCTGCAGCAAATTGGCATGAAACGGTTTCATGGAGATGCCATCGCCGGTGGTGCCTTCAGGAAACACCGCCAGCACCTCGCCCAGCCGTAGCCGCTCGACCATGTGATGCACCACGCGGTGGGCGTCGCGCCGCGACTCGCGCTCGATGTAGAGCGTGCCTGCGCCGCCCGCCAGCGTGCCGACCAGCGGCCAGTGCCGGATGTCGGCCTTGGAAACAAAACGGCAGTAGCGCGAGGCATGCAGCACCACGATGTCCAGCCAGGACAGGTGGTTGGCCACCAGCAAGGCCGGCCCGTGGGCCAGAGGAAGGCCCTGGAGCGCCAGCTCGATGCCGACGCCGCGCAGCATGGCCTGCGCCCAGGCGTGCACCCGCGCCTCCTTCTCGGGCTGCGTGAGCCGGGGAAAGCGCCAGACAATGGTCCAGATGCCGCCCGCAATGTGCGACAGGGCCCACAGCAGCCGCCAGACGGCCCTGGCTTGCCGCACGCCTTATGCCCCGTAGGCGAGTTGGCCGCCCACCAGCGTCCAGCGCACGCGGGCCGGCAGCTGGTAGCCTGAAAATGGCGTGTGTTTGCCCTGGCTGAGCAGTGCGTCGGGCTGGACCGTCCATTCGGACTGCGCATCGAACACGCAGATGTCGGCCACGCCGCCTGCAGCGAGTTGCCCCACACTGGCCTGCAGCGTGCCGAGTGTGCTGCCAAGCACGCGGGCCGGCTCGCTGGTGAGCACCGCCAGCGCCCGCTGCAGGCCCACGCCACTGTCCTGACCCCATTTGCAGGCCAGGCCCAGCAGCAGTTCCAGACCGGTCGCGCCCGGCTCGGCCTCGGCAAAAGGCAGGGTCTTGGCATCGGCCTCGACCGGCGTGTGATCGGACACCAGCGCATCGATGGTGCCGTCCAGCAAGCCCTGGCGCAGCGCATCGCGATCACGCTGCTGGCGCAGCGGCGGGTTCAGGCGCATGCGGCTGTCGAAGTAGCCGATGTCGGTATCGGTCAGGTGCAGGCTGTTGATGCTGACATCGGCGGTCACCGCCAGGCCTTCCGCCTTGGCACGCGCCAGCAGGGCCACACCCGCCGCGCTGCTGATGCGGCAGATGTGAACGCGCGCACCGGTCGCGCGCATCAGCTCGAACAGGGTGTGCAGCGCAATCGTTTCGGCCGCCACCGGCACGCCGCTCAGGCCCAGCCGCGTCGCGAGCGCGCCGCTGGCGGCCACACCGCCGCCCAGCCAGCTGTCCTGCGGCCGCAACCAGACGGTGTAGCCGAAGCTGGCGGCATATTGCAGCGCGCGCAGCAGCACCTGGGTGTTGGCCAGCGGCACCTCGGCCTGGCTGAAGCCAACGCAGCCGGCCTCGGTCAGCTCCACCATTTCCGTCAGGGCCTCGCCCTGGAGCGCCCGCGTCAGCGCGCCCAGCGGAAACACGCGCGACTGGTGCAGTTTTTCGGCACGGAACTTGAGCATCTCGACCAGTCCCGGTTCGTCGAGCACCGGGTCGGTGTCCGGCGGGCAGACCAGGCTGGTCACGCCACCGGCCACCGCCGCGGCGAGTTCGCTTTCGAGCATGCCTTCGTGCTCGTAGCCGGGTTCGCGCAGGCGCGCCGACAAGTCGATCAGGCCCGGCGCCACGATGCAACCTGCGGCATCGATGGTCTTGTTCGGCGTGAAATCTGCCGGTATGCCCTTGAGTGAGACGATGCGCCCCGCGGCGATCGCCACATCCCCGAGCGCGTCATGGCCCGATGCCGGATCCATCACCCGGCCGTTTTTTATGAGGATCTTCATGCTTTTTCTCCGCTGCGCGCGAAGCGACAAGTTCGGGGAGACATGTTTTTCCGCCGGGCCGCCCCAAGGAAAAACGCGCCCCCTCGGGGGGCAGCGCAGTACGCGCAGCGACAAGCGTGGGGGCTTTTATTCATGCTTCGTTCCCGGCAACAATGCTCATGACGGCCATACGCACGGCGATGCCGAAGGTGACCTGCGGCAGGATCACGCTTTGCGCGCCGTCCACCACCGCCGAATCGATCTCGACGCCCCGGTTGATCGGGCCGGGGTGCATCACGATGGCGTCGGGTTTGGCCAGTTGCAGCTTGTCGTTGGTCAGGCCGAAACTCTTGAAAAATTCCTGGCTGCTGGGCAGCAAGGCGCCGGACATGCGTTCGTTTTGCAGCCTCAGCATGATGATGACGTCGGCATCCCGGATGCCTTCTTCCAGCGTGTGGCAGACCCGCACGCCCATCTGCGCCATGTCCGCAGGCACCAGGGTTTTCGGGCCCACCACCCGGACCTCCGGACAGCCCAGCGTTGTCAGCGCGTGGATGTCGGAGCGTGCCACCCGGGAATGCAGCACATCGCCGACGATGGCCACCGTCAGATTGCTGAAGTCCTTCTTGTAGTGGCGGATGGTGTACATGTCCAGCAAGCCCTGGGTGGGATGCGCATGGCGGCCGTCGCCGGCATTGATCACATGCACATGCGGCGCAACGTGTTGCGCAATCAGGTAGGGCGCGCCCGACTCGCTGTGGCGCACCACGAACAGGTCGGCCGCCATCGCGCTCAGGTTGGAAATGGTGTCGAGCAGGGACTCGCCCTTGGAGGCCGAGGAGCGTGCAATGTCGAGGTTGATCACGTCGGCCGACAGCCGCGTGGCCGCGATCTCGAAGGTGGTGCGGGTGCGGGTGGAGTTTTCAAAAAACAGGTTGAACACGCTTTTGCCGCGCAACAGCGGCACCTTCTTGACCTCGCGGTCGCTGACACTGACAAAACTGGCGGCGGTATCCAGGATCTGCGTGAGCGTGGCTTTGGGCAAACCCTCGATCGACAGCAGGTGGATCAGTTCGCCGTTTTTGTTGAGCTGCGGATTTCGTCGATACAGCATGGTCAGGCCTTGCGTGCGGTCTGGCCGCCGGTCAGGGGGTTCATGGGGTCGCTCCTTGCACCTGGAAACTGAAATGGCCATCGTCGCCGCGCGCCAGGGCCAGCGATTGGGAGGCCGGCAGGGCCACCCGGGCCGCCGCAAAGTCGGCCTGGATCGGCAACTCGCGGCCGCCCCGGTCCACCAGCACCACCAGCCTGACACTGGCCGGCCGGCCGTAGTCGAACAACTCGTTGAGAACCGCGCGTATGGTGCGCCCGGTGTAGAGCACGTCGTCGAGCACGATCAGGTCGGCGCCGTTGACGTCGAAGGGCAGCACGGTCTGGCCGCTGGCCGACAGGCCGCGCTGCGAAAAATCATCGCGGTGCATCGCCGACGACAGGGTGCCGGCCTCCTCCGCCAGCCCCAGGTCGGCGCGCAAGCGTTCGGCCAGCCACACGCCGCCGGACGCAACGCCCACCAGACGAGGCTTTTGTCCGGATGTCGCGAGCATCTGCGGCATGGCGCGCAGGACTTCGCGGTACAGCGCTTCGGCATCCAGGGTCAGGCTGCTCATGCTGCTCCCCGTCGCTGGCCCCGCGCGCGGGTTGCCGCCGCGCGGCGCTGTGGTGCACTGCTCATGGAAGACTCCTTAAAAACTGCTCGAGGATTATGCAGGCAGAAGCTGCATCGGCATCCGGTGCGCCTTGTGACAGGGCTTCGGTGGTGCTGTAGCGTTCATCGACCTCGAACACCTCCAGGCCGGAACGCCCGCGCAACTGGCGGGCGAACTTCAGGGCGCGCGCGGTGTTCTCATGGCTGGCGCCGTCCGGGTGATACGGAATGCCGACCACCAGCGCATCGGGCTGCCACTCCCGGATCTTCAGCGTGATGGCCGCGAAACGGGCGTCGCCTTCTGCGGCAATGCTGCCCTGCGGTGTCGCGGTGCGCGTGAGCCGGTTGCCGGTGGCCACACCGGTGCGCTTGAGGCCGAAATCGAAAGCAAGAAATGTCTGGAGACTGGCAGCCGCGGCAGGCAGGGCCGATGTCCTCATGCGTGCCCGGCCTCGGGCGACAGCGTCCAGCTTTGCAGGCCCAGCAGGGACAGCGCCTTGTCATAACGTTGCTCGACCGGCGTGTCGAAGATCAGCGACAGGTCGGCCTCGACGGTCAGCCAGCTGTTTTCGGAAATTTCGGATTCCAGCTGGCCCTCGCCCCAGGACGAGTACCCCAATGAGACAAACACCTTGCGGGGACCGGCACCGGTGGACAGCGCCTCCAGCACATCCCGCGACGTCGTCATTTCAAGGCCACCGGGAATGGTCATGGTCGAGGCGTAGACGGATTCACTGCCCGCCAGCATGCACTCATGCAGCACAAAACCGCGTTCGGTCTGCACCGGGCCGCCCTGGAACACCGGGGAGCCGGTCAGGTCCTCGCGCCGCAAGGGCAAGGCCACCTTGTCGAACAGGTTCTGGAGGTTGATCTCACTGGGCTTGTTGATCACCAGCCCGAGCGCGCCACGGTCGCTGTGTTCGCACATGTACACCACACTTCTGGCGAAAGCCTCGTCGTCCAGACCGGGCATGGCAATCAGGAAGTGGTGGGTAAGATTGATCGGTGCAGAATCCATGGCCATGCCCGATTTTACGCGCAGGCTGCCTGCGCCGGTGGAAAAAACCCTGCCTGCAGCCGTCCCCACCCGCCAGGAAAATGATCCGAACATGAACAAGCAATATGACAAGGGGCTGATGTGGTTCAGGCGTGACCTGCGCAGCGATGACAATGCGGCGCTGTACCACGCGCTCAAGACATGCCGCCAGGTATTTTGCGTGTTTGTGCTGGACCGTGACATCCTGGACAAGCTGCCGCGCGCCGACCGCCGGGTCGAATTCATCCGGGAGTCCCTGGTGGACCTCGACCGGCAGTTGCGGCAACTGGCCAGGCCGCATGGCATCGAGCAGGCCGGCCTGATCACCCTGCACGGCCAGGCATCCGTGGCTGTGCCGGAACTGGCACGGGCCCTGGGCGTCAACGCCGTCTTCGCCAACCACGATGACGAGCCGCAATCACTCCGGCGGGACCGCCAGGTTGCCGACACGCTGGCCGCGTCCGCTGCGGCGTTTCATGGTTTCAAGGACCATGTGATTTTCGAGCGCCAGGAGCTGCTGACGCAGACCGGCAAACCCTACAGCGTGTTCACGCCCTATAAAAACGCCTGGCTCAAAAAGGTCGATGCGTTTTACCTGCGCCCCTACGCGGTGGCGCGCCATGCCGCGGCGCTGGCCCCGCTGCCGGCGCCATGGCGCGCAGCAGTGCCTGAACTGGCGGCTTTCGGGTTTGAACCGACCAATCTCGGCGAGCTGAAAATCCCGGCGGGCAGCGCCGGCGGCGGGACACTGTTCGATGAATTCATCACTCGCATGGACCAGTACCATGCCACGCGCGACTTCCCGGCGGTCAAGGGACCGAGCTACCTGGGCGTGCACCTGCGCTTCGGCACCGTGTCGATACGCCGTCTCGCGGCGGCGGCGTTGCTCGGGCAACAGCGCGGCAGCGAAGGCGCCGCGGTCTGGCTCAGCGAACTGGTCTGGCGCGATTTTTATGCGCAGATCCTGAGCAACTTCCCGCACGCGGCCACGGCGTCCTTCAAGCCGGAGTACGACGCCATCCAGTGGGAGCAGGGGCCGCACGCCCAGGCACTGTTCCAGGCCTGGTGCGAGGGCCGCACCGGCTACCCGCTGGTCGACGCCGCAATGGCGCAGATCAACCAGACCGGCTACATGCACAACCGCCTGCGCATGGTCACCGCCTGTTTTCTGGTCAAGGACCTGGGCATCGACTGGCGCTGGGGCGAGGCCTACTTCGCCACCCACCTCAACGACTTTGACCTGTCAGCCAACAACGGGGGCTGGCAGTGGGCGTCCAGCAGCGGGTGCGACGCACAGCCCTATTTCCGGATCTTCAACCCGGTCACCCAGAGCGAGAAGTTTGATGCCGGCGGCAAGTTCATCCGCCGGTACCTGCCCCGGCTGGCCGGGCTCACCGGTCGCGCGATCCACAGCCCCTGGCTGGCCAGCCCGGTCGAACTGGCGGCCGCCGGTGTAAAACTGGGCGAGGACTACCCGCTTCCGGTGGTGAAACACGATGAGGCCAGGGCCCTGACACTGCTGCGTTATGCCGTCGTGAAAAAGCCGGTCAAGCCCGAATTGCTATAACTTTTATAGCTGCTCGCCCTTGCCGGCTATGGGCTGGAGGCCTTTTTTTCTTCAAGCTGCAAGCTCGGCGCTGCAGTAGTGGCGAATCAGGCTCAGCAGTTCGTCCTCGGCATACGGTTTGCCGAGGTAGTGATCCACCCCCAGCTCCCTGGCATGTTCGCGGTGCTTCTCGGCGATCCGCGACGTGATCATGATGATGGGCAGGCTGCTCAGGCGGACGTCGCCGCGGATGTTGCGCGCCAGGTCGAAACCATCCATGCGCGGCATCTCGATGTCCGACAGCACCACCGTGGGCCGCTCTTCCTGCAGCCGCTCCAGCGCCTGCAGCCCGTCAGCCGCCATGGAGACGCGGTAACCCTCGCGTTGCAGCAGGCGCTGGGTCACGCGCCGCACCGTGATCGAATCGTCCACCACCAGGATCAACGGAATCTGCGGCGCCGCCGGCATGATCGGCGCCACGGCCACCGTGCCACCGCCCGAATCAGCACCGGCAGCCTGCTCCAGCATGTGCGGCTCGGCACTGTCGGAGCTCCAGCCGCGCGCCTGCTGCCCATACACCGTGGCCAGTGCGACCGGGTTGTAGATCAGCACCACCGCACCCGAGGCCAGCACCGACATGCCCGCCAGGCCCGGCAGACGCGAAAGCTGGGGCCCGAGGTTTTTAACCACCACCTCCTGGTTGCCCAGCACTTCATCGACGTGCAGTGCAATCCGCTGGGCAGCGCTCCGGAAAATCACCACTGGCGCGGTTTTGCCCTGGGGTTCGTTGCTTCGGCGCGAGGCCTGAAGCAAGGCGCCCGACCAGAAGAAGGGGACACTTTCGCCGGCCACGTCGAGCACGCCGCTGTTGTAGGCCTGTTGCAGGTCCTTGGCGGAAATCCGGCGCACGGTCTCGACCACGTTGGCAGGCACACCCACCGACGAGCCGCCGGCGCGCAGCATGACCACCTGCGTCACTGCCGTGGTCAGGGGCAGCACCAGCTTGAAGTTGGTGCCCTTGCCGGCCACGGTGGTGGTTTCAATCCTGCCACCCAGCGCGTTGACCTCGGAGCGGACCACGTCCATGCCGATACCCCGCCCGGCGAGCTCCGTCACCTGGGATGCCGTGGAAAAACCAGGCATGAAAATCAGGTTGGCAGCCTCATCGTCGCCGATCTGCTGGCCCGGCGCGATCAATCCGGAGCTCTCGGCCTTTTCACGAATACGCCGCAGGTCCAGCCCGGCGCCGTCATCGCGGAATTCGACCGCCACGTCATTGCCCGACTGCTGCACACTCACGGTGATCAGGCCACTGGCGTCCTTGCCGGCGCCGGTGCGTGCCTCGGGGGCCTCGATGCCGTGCGCCACACAGTTGCGCAGCAGGTGTTCGAACGCCGGTGTCATGCGGTCCAGCATGCCGCGGTCCATCTCGATGGTGCCGCCCTGCAGATCCAGCCGCACCTGCTTGCCGGTTTCCTTCGAGGCCTGGCGCACCACGCGGTACAGACGCTCGGAAATGCCCTCGAACTCCACCATGCGGGTACGCAACAGGTCGCGCTGCAGTTCCCGCGTCTGGCGGGCCTGGGCGATCAGGTCGTCTTCGGTCGCTTCAACGGTGCGCTGCAGCGTGCGCTGCACCGTCGCAACGTCGTTGACCGACTCGGCCATCATGCGTGTCAGTTCCTGCACGCGGGTGAAACGGTCGAACTCCAGCGGGTCGAACCCGAGCTGGGCTTCCTTGGCCTGCTGCAGGCGCGACTGCATCTGGGTTTCCGAATGCATTTCCACGTCACGCAATTGCGAGCGCAGGCGGTTCAGGTTACCGCTCAGGTCATTGAGGGAGCCGCGCAACTGGTTCAGTTCGGCTTCCAGGCGGGAACGGGTGATCATCACCTCACCAGCCTGGTTGACCATGCGGTCCAGCAACTGCGAACGTACCCGGATCGACCCGGAAGCCGCCGGACGCAAAGGCTGCAGGGCCGTCGCCTGCGCCATCGACATCACCACCTTGCGACTGCCGGCAGGCGCCACGGCCGTGCCGGTCGCGTCCTGCGGCTCGTCCGCTGCGGCGTCCGCCGCCTGGGACAAGGGCGCCAGGGGCTCCACGGTTTCGGAAGCGCCGGGATGCCGCAGGGCCTCGAAGTTGGCCTGCATGCCGTCGAACGTCGCCAGCAGGGCATCAAAATCCTGCGACGCGGCCGCATCCGAACCCATGTGTTCGATATCCGACTCGATGCGGTGGGCCATCTCCCCCAGCCGCATCGCACCGGCGAGCCGGGCACTGCCCTTGAGGGTGTGCAGTGCGCGCAAAACCTCATTGCGCGCGCCCAGGTTGTCGGGTCGTGCCGCCCATTGCCGCAGGGCTGCACCCAGCTGCGGCATCAGTTCGGCACCTTCTTCCTCGAAAATCGGGAACAGGTCCGGGTCAATGACGTCCACCGCGTCGAACTCGTCGTCCATGTCCTCGTTGAAGGCCAGGGGCTGGGCGGCGGCTGCCGCAACGGGCGCGGGCGCGGGCGCGGGCTCAGGCGCCGCGACCGGCGCCGGCGCCGGGGTCGCTGGCGCCGGGACCACCGCTGCAGGCCCATTCGCAGGGGCTGCGGACACCCGGACCGGCGCGCTGGTCACCGCCTTGATGATGAATTTGGTCGCAGAAGCAGGCGCCACCGGTGGCGCTGCCGCAGCAGGCGGGGCCGGGTCGCTGACGGGTTCGGAAAAATCAATATCGCGCAAGGCCTGGAGGATTTTCGGGTCGGGCTGCTTGAGGAAACCGGCGGCAAACTGATGCAGCAGACGCCGGATATCTTCGGCCGCATTGATGAACAACGGGCCGTGGCGGAAACCGCTGTTGCCAGGCTGGATCTGTGACTGCTGCAAGGCATGCTCGAGCGCACGGGCCATCTCCGAGAGCGCATCAAATCCGACCGTCGATGAACTGCCCGCGAGAGAATGGGTCAGCGCGAGGGTCGAGTCCCCAATCGGCTGGCCATGCTCCATGGTCCATTCGGTGACCTCGGTCACCAGCCGGCGCGACCATTCATCCGCCTCATTCAAATAAACGTTGTACAGCGGAATGCCAATGCGCAGGGAACCGATCACCTTGACCTGTTCATCCCCGACTGACTCGAGGGTCGCCGACTCGCTGAAGTCCTCAAACGTGACAGGCAGCTCGATCTCCTCTGGCGCCGCTGCGGATTCCAGCGGGGCGTCTTCAGCAAACGCCTGTACGCTGTCCGCAACAGCGGGCGCTGGCGTATCCGCGGTGGCGCTCGCCGCATCGTCGGCAGTTGCAGGAGCCAGGAAATGGGCATCGAAATCAATGTCGGACAACTCAACCGGATTGGCGTCCGCCACCGCCGGCGCGGGCTCTTCGAGGTCCAGCTCAAATACGGCCGCCGGCGCGGCCTGAACGGCCACCACCGGATCACTGGACAGGGCCGACAGGCTGTCGAAGTCGATACCCTGGATCTCTGCAGGCTGTTCCAGCCCGGCCGACGTCAGTGCAGTTGCCGGCGGGGCGTCCATCGAGAAATCAAAGTCAAAATCAGTGCCCGTGACCGACGGCGCGGGCTCGGCCTGCACAGGCGCGTCGCCAGGCACGGGGACGGACGCCGCGGCTTGTGGCAAAGCGATGGCGACAAAAAGTCCTTCGGTGCGCATCGCATCGGCACTGCTTCGAAATGGCGCGGCTTTCCATGCGGCGTCACGGTTGGCCGCGATGTCGTCAATCCAGGCGGCAAAACCTTCCATGGCCTGAACACACAAGGCGCGGAAGCTGTCATCCGATGACTTCTGCTCAGCCAGCCAGCCGTTGAGCAGTTGCTCCATGGACCAGGCCGCCTCGCCAAACTCGTTGAGCCCCACCATGCGCGAGCTGCCTTTGAGCGTGTGAAAGGCGCGGCGCAGGATGGTCAATTCGCCGTTGTCGCCCGGCTCAACCGCCAGAGCGGCAAGGGCCGCTTGCGCCTGCCCCGCCACCTCGCGCGCTTCCTCCAGGAAAATGTCGCGCAGGTCGTCTTCTTCAAAGTCCTCGGAGGCCGTGGCCGCCACCACGGGCGCCGGCGCCGCGGCCGCCACCAGATCGGTCAGCGAACTCGAATTCGCCTGGGTGTTGCTGGCCACAGCGGCCGCAGCATTGCGGGCAGTTTCCGCCAGCGCGGGCTGATCAGCCAGCGCAGCATGTGTCGCCAGCACGTCCAGTTTGTCACTGAGCGTTGCAGCCGCCAGACCGGCTTGCGCATCATGAACCACCGAGAGGACTTCCTGGGACAGCTCGGCGTGCATCGAAACCGGGGCGGCGGCATCCGGCGCGGCCTGGCTTCGGCCCATCAGCGGCTTGAGTTCGCCCTTGGCCTCATCGTAAACAAACAGCTTCTTGGCCAGCGCCGGCTGGTAGTTGAGCATGTCAATCAGGAAGCTCAAGGCGCCAAGGTTGTTGCCCAGCTGGTCAAACGTGCCGGCAGAGCGGGCCAGTTGCTCATCGACTTCCGTGACCAGCATCTGCTCCACGCTATCGCGCATCCGCAGCACCGCGTGCGAGGCCTGGTCCAGACCGAGCACCGACAACACACCGCGCATTTGCGACAACTGCCCCGGCACTGCGGCAAGCACCGCCTTCTCCTGGGGGTTGCGGAAAAACAGGTCCAGCGATTTTTCAAGTTCGCTCAGCGAGATGCGCAACTCGCCCACCACGCTGCCCATGGTCTGCTTGTCGCTGACATGGCGGTAGAGCTCTTCCATCCAGGCTTCCAGCGGCTGCGCCTCGCCACCACTGCGGACACCTTCGAGGCGTTCCGCCAGCCGGGCTGTCCTGGCGGTCAGCTGCGGATCGTTGGGATCAAGATCGTCGAAAGCAGCTTCCAGGTACAACACGGCGGTGGCCACTTCGAGGGCCAGCTCGATCGGGGGCGCCTGCCCGGAGCGAACGGTCGTATCGATCACGCGCGACAAGGCCTGCGCGAGTGGCTCGCTCGGAGGATGCAGCTTGACCAGCGAGTCGGTGACCAGACTGAACTGGTCGGCCACGGTCTTGAACTTGCCGACATCGCCTGCGGTCAGCGATGACCAGGTTTCCTTGGCAGACACAATCCGCTTGCGGGCCTGCGCCAGCAGAGCCGGGTCAAAGCGGCCAAACTGCACCGCCTCGTAGTCCACCGGCTTGAAGCGGGCCAGGCCGTAACTCGCACGAACCGCCGAAAGCACCGGCGCGTCACTGGCGCGGACGGGCACCGCCTGCGAACAGAAGAACAACAGATCCTGGGCCAGGCGGTCCGAGGCATTGGTGCTGCCCTTGGCAAACGCCGCGTACTGCAGCAGGATGCGCGAAGCTGCCCGCTTGACGTAGATATCGACCTTCAGCAGGCCTTGCGACATCGCCTCGAAATAGGCCGCCGCGATTTTCCAGAAAACGCGTGGCTCGCCGCCCGACTGCGCCCTGGCAAAACCCAGGCACATGTCCCTGAAGCCTTGCGCCGCTTGCGCGTCGCCGGTGCGCATGATTTTCAGGACGAGTTGGTCCAGCACTTGCCGCGACGCATCGTCATAGGGCCGGGCCTGGACCGTCAGGTCTGTCACCGGCTCGATCCAGCGCAAGTCGAATGCCCAGAGATCGGCCGGATGAATGCGGTCAGCGCCGACCAGACCCTGAACGTCGCGGTACTGCGGAAACAGGGAAACAGCGGACACCGGCTTGTCGGCCAGCACACCTTCCAGATACTCCGTGAGCGCAAAACTGGCCAGTTCAACCTTGGCCGCGGCATCCTGGCTGCACAGGTCGGGGCGCTGGATGAATTTCTGCACCGCCGCTTCCATGGACCGCAGCAGCAGGGCCGGCGCGCCCAGTCCGACCATTTCCAGGGCCCCCACAGCCTGATGCAGCTGCTGGCGCGCGATCCGCAGCTGGCTCGCATCGAGGGCCGCCAGGTCAGAACCTCGCGCAAGTTCGGCATCCCGGACAAAGCGCTTGAGCGCCTTGGCCGATCCATCCAGCGATTTACGCAGTTCGTCCAGCACCCAGGCCAGCGGGCCCAGATCATTGACAGCCACGTCCACTTCAGTGGCTGTTGAATTCAGGTCGTTCGATTGCATAAATGGCGGGCCGGTTCATAAATCGGGTTTCACGGACAGGACAACAGGTCCGCCTCAGGCAATCTTGAATCGCGACACGGACTGGCGCAGTTCCTCGGCCATCCGCGACAGGTCACGCACCTGCTGCGCCGTTGAACGGGTACCTTCTCCGGTCTGCTCCGTCACCGCAAAAATGTGCTGGATGTTGCCGGCCACCACGTTGGCGGATTCCGCTTCGCGCGACGCCGAGGCAGAAATCTGCTCGATCAGGTCGGCCAGCCGGCGTGACACCAGGTCAATCTCGGACAGTGCGGTACCGGCGCTGTCTGACAGCTTGGCTCCTTCAACCACACCCTGTGTCGAGCGTTCCATGGCGGCCACCGCATCCTGGGTGTCGGTCTGAATCGCTTTCACCAGCGCGGAAATCTGGCGCGTTGCATCTGCGGAACGTTCAGCCAGTCGCTGCACCTCCTCGGCCACCACCGAGAAGCCCCGGCCGGCTTCACCGGCAGACGCCGCCTGAATGGCGGCATTGAGCGCCAGCACGTTGGTCTGTTCGGTAATGTCGGAAATCAGTTCGGTAATTTCACCAATCTCCTGCGAAGACTCACCGAGTCGCTTGATCCGCTTGGAGGTTTCCTGGATCTGGTCGCGAATCGAGTTCATGCCGCCGATCGCGTTTTGCACGGCCTGCAATCCGGACTCCGCAGCGCTCAGCGACTGGCGCGCCACCTGGGAGGATTCCTGCGCCTGGCTGGACACCTGGTTGATTCGGGTCGCCATGTCGAGCACCGACTGGCCGGTTTCGCGAATCTCGCGGAGCTGCTCGGTCGAAGCCGCAAGCAGCTCGGTCGATGTGCTTTCCACCTGCGCTGTGGTTTGCGCCACCCGTGTCGCCGTGTTCTGCACGTTACCCACCAGCTGGCGCAACTCCTCCACCGTGTAGTTCACCGAGTCGGCAATGGCGCCGGTGATGTCCTCGGTCACGGTGGCTTCCTGGGTCAAATCACCCTCGGCCACTGTCTGCAACTCGTTCATCAGGCGCAAAATGGCGGCCTGGTTGGCGTCATTGACACGCTTGGCATCCTGCTCCTGGCCCTTGGCTTCCAGCCGCTGGCTTTCAGCAATACCCTGACGCTGCCGGCTGTCCAGCACCTGCAAACGCGCCAGGCCCGCAGCGCACAACAGCGCAAACGCCGCAGCCACCGCCAGGGTGGTCAGCGCACCGACACCCAGACCGGTTTGTGACGAAAGCTTGCCCTGGATGTCTTCCAGACCGCGACGCAGCGGCTCACTGTCCGAAATAATCGAGGCTTGTGCCTCACGCGCCGACACCAGACCCTGCAAGTTGCCGAGAATCGCACCGGCCTGAACGCGTGTCTGCTCATACAGCGCCATCAGCGCGTCGAGCCGCTCCCGGGTCTGTGGATCCTTGGAGCCGGTCAGGCGCAGTTCGGGGCTGCCCTCCTGCAGACCCTGGGCAATTTCCTTGAAGGAGTTCAAGTCCTTGCCAAGCAGAAACACCGCCTCGGGGCTCACGCCCTCCATGGTCAGGAACTCGTTGGCTGATTTACCAATGCGCTGCGTCAACATCACAAGCTGACCGGCGGCGGAAATTTCAGCGGGCGCCGCGTTTTGCTGAAGCTTGAGCGACGACACGGTTTCGGCGATTTCCAGCAGGTCGGAAGACTGGCGGTTGATGGTGCGCAAGGCGTTACCCACCTGCGTCAAAATGGCCTGTTGGCCCATCACGGTCGACGCATTCTTCTCGGCGCGCTCCATCAGCGGCGTGACAGCCTCGACATCCGGCTGCAATTCCGGAGCCACCGGCTCGAGGCGCAGCGACACTTCGCCCGACTTCAGTCCACGCACGGTTTTGGCCAGCACATCGGAGCTTTCCCTCACGTCAGGGAAGGCCTGTGCGCTGCCCACCAGCGCCTGGGACACCGATTTGGCAAGCCGCTGCGACTGCATCAGCGACTGGCCGGTGGCGGCCACCTGCTGCGCCACCTGGTCCGCCTGATTCAGGGCCACAAAGGTCACGGAAGCCAGCACCACGACCGCAAAACCAAGCAGAACCACCAGGATCTGCTGATGGGCGCCCATGCGCCGGCGGCCCAGCACCGGAAGCGACAACAACTCGCCGTCTTCGACCCGTTCGTCTTCATTCTGGCTTTCGGGTCCGTCGCCGGCGTCCTGCGCGGACGTGGCCGCAGCCAGGCTGCCCGAGGAATTCATGGCACCCGTCGCGAGCGGATCAACCGACATGTCGAGTGAAACATCATCCATGCTGTCCTGGGGCGCAGCGGGCTTTGTTTTGAATAGCTTCTGGATAGTTTCAATGACAGACATGGTGAGCCTTCCGGGGAAAAACGTAAACGCGCTAGGCGCTGATGGTCAAAAAATGGGCTTGTTGCGCGAGGGACTGCAGGTTGATTTCCTGCCAGGTGGCGCCGTTGGCATCCACGTAACTGTGTCCAAAAAATTCCGGCGCGTCTGGCGACTTTTCGGCGAAGTCGGTGAAAGCCTCCGGATTGCGCAACCCCGACAGCTTGTCAATCTGCAAGGCGCAGTTGATGTCCAGGGCGCTGTTGAGTGCGACCAGCCGGGATTCAGTGCGGGCCATTTCACTGCGCGGCGGGGGCATCTTCCCGGTCACGAAACTCGCCAGATCGACGATGCCGTACAAACCGCCACGCAAGTTGGCCACTCCGGCAAACCATGCCTGCGTGTAAGGAACGTTCTGTGCACTGACCCAGGGGAAAATTTCTCCGGACTGGTTCAGGGGAAAGAGATATTTGTCGCCTCCCGCCTCCACCGCGAGCCAGGAAGCCGATACACCCTGCGTCTTGGCGGCTTGCAGCCTGTCGGCCAGGCGGCTTTGCAATTCTCGTAGTGCTTGTCGGTTGGCCATGCTTTAGTGGTGTCGGTGAAGAATCAGCCCAGCGCCTTGATTTTGGCCATCAAGTCGTCGGCATCCACCGGTTTGGTGATGTAGTCCTTGGCACCCTGGCGCATACCCCAGACACGGTCGGTTTCCTGGTTTTTGCTGGTGCACATGATGATCGGTACATCGGCGTACAGGGGATCCCGCGTGATGGCGCGCGTGAGCTGAAAGCCATTTTGCCCGGGCATCACCACGTCCATCAGGATCAGGTCGGGTTTTTCCTCGGCAAGCCGACGAAAGGCGTCTTCGGCGTTCTCAGCGGTTTTCACCGAAAAACCGTTCTTGCCGAGCAAATCGGTCATGAACATCAGTTCGGTTTTGGAATCGTCCACGATCAGTATTTTTTTGATTGCCATTACGCTACTCCTTGTTTTGCGCTGCCCAGCTCCTGCACGGTTTGCAGCAGCTGATCTTTGGTAAACGGCTTGGTCAGGTAGTCCTGGGATCCGACCATCCTGCCTCTCGCCTTGTCGAAAACGCCGTCTTTGGAAGACAACATCACAATGGGGACGTTTGAAAATTTCGGGTTGCGCTTGATGATGGCGCAGGTTTGGTAGCCATCCAGACGCGGCATCAGGATGTCGCAAAAAATCAGGTCCGGCAGGTAGTCATTGACCTTGGAGAGGGCGTCAAAGCCATCCTCCGCCAGCAACACCTCATGGCCGCCCTGTTTCAGGAATATCTCTGCGCTGCGCCGTATGGTATTGCTGTCGTCGATGACCAATACCTTGAGCCCTGAACTGGGAATACTCACTGACTGTGCTCCTTATGACGCGCAGGCACCTCTGCTGCGCGTTTGTTTAGACAACCGGCCCGGCCATTCAGATTTGAACCATTTCAAAGTCTTCTTTTCGCGCGCCGCACTCGGGGCAGGTCCAGTTCATCGGAACCTGGGCCCACGGCGTGCCAGCCGCAATGCCGTGTTCCGGCGCTCCCGTCGTTTCGTCGTAAATCCACCCACAGATTAAACACATCCAGGTCATTGTTTGAGTCACAGCTTAAGTTGCCTTCGAATAGAATGCAACAATTGTATCGAGGCGGCGTTGCTTATTCGCGTACAGGTCAAAATCGAGCCTATGGCAAACCCCAACCCACCTCCTCCGGACGCCCCGCCCATCGAAGCAGAGGATGGCGAAACCGCTCCCGCTTGCGTGATGACCTTCAATGCCAGCGACCCCAGTGGCGCTGGCGGCCTGACCGCCGACATCACGGCCATCACCTCGGCCGGAGCCCATGCGCTGGCGGTGGTGACCGGCGCCTATGTGCGCGATACCGCAGAAATTTTCGATCACATTTCCTTTGATGAGGAAGCGGTCACAGAGCAGGCCCGCACCGCGCTCGAGGACATGCCGGTCAGCGCTATCAAGGTCGGCTTTGTCGGCAATCCGGAAAACATCAGCGCCATCGCCGAGATCGCCTCGGACTATGCCGATGTGCCGCTGATTGCCTATATGCCCAACCTGTCGTGGTGGGACGAAGAAGCCATCGACAACTACCTGGATGCGTTTCGCGAACTGCTGTTGCCGCAGACCACCGTGCTGGTGGGCAACCACAGCAGCCTGTGGCGCTGGCTGTTGCCGGACTGGGCCGGCGACAAAAGCCCATCGGCCCGCGACATTGCCAAGGCTGCCGCCGAATCCGGCGTGCCCTACACGCTGGTCACCGGCATTCCCCTGCCCGAGCAGTTCATCGACAATGTGCTGGCGACGCCGCAAGCCGTTCTCTACAGCGAGAAATTCGAGCGCTTCGAGGCGGTGTTCGCCGGGGCCGGCGACACACTGACGGCCGCCATCACGGCCTTGCTGGCCAACGGGCACAACCTGCAGGCCGCCACCAGTGAAGCCCTGACCTACCTTGACCACAGCCTGGACGCAGGTTTTCATCCGGGCATGGGCAACATCGTGCCGGACCGGCTGTTCTGGGCCCAGACCGACACCGATGGCGACGATGAGGACGATGAAGCCGCGAGTGCTGATCCGGATCCCTCCCTGCCCTCTTTTGACCTACCCCCCAATGGCACCAAGCACTAGTCCCGACAACTCCCGCAATACCCTGCTGTTCGAACGCGCCCGCGCGCTGATCCCCGGCGGCGTCAATTCTCCGGTCCGCGCCTTCAAGGCCGTCGGCGGCACACCGCGCTTCGTGCAACGCGCCCAGGGCGCGTACTTCTGGGACGCCGACGGCAAGCGTTACATCGACTACATCGGCTCCTGGGGTCCGATGATCCTGGGCCATGGCCACCCTGCCGTGGTCGAAGCCGTGCAGAAAGCCGTGCTGGAAGGTTTTTCCTACGGCGCGCCCACTGAACGCGAAGTCGAGCTGGCCGAGGAAATCGTGAAGCTGGTGCCCTCGATCGAGATGCTGCGTCTGGTCAGCTCCGGCACCGAAGCCACCATGAGCGTGATCCGGCTGGCGCGCGGCGCCACCGGACGCAGCAAGATCATCAAGTTCGAGGGCTGCTACCACGGCCACTCCGACGCCCTGCTGGTGAAGGCCGGCTCCGGCCTGGCCACCTTTGGCAGCCCGACCAGCGCCGGTGTGCCGCCCGAAGTTGTCCAGCACACGCTGGTGCTTGAATACAACCACATCGCCCAGCTGGAGGAGGCCTTTGCAGTACACGGCAAGGACATCGCCTGCCTGATGATCGAACCGATCGCCGGCAACATGAACTTTGTGCGCGCCAGTGTTCCCTTCATGAAACGCTGTCGCGAACTGTGTACGCAATACGGTGCGCTGCTGGTGTTCGACGAGGTGATGACCGGCTTTCGCGTGGCCCTCGGTGGCGCGCAAAGCCTTTTTGCCCGGAGTATTCCGGGATTCAAACCCGACATGACAGCACTGGGCAAGGTCATCGGCGGCGGCATGCCGATGGCCGCGTTCGGCGGCACGCGCGCGGTGATGGAACAGCTGGCGCCGCTGGGCCCGGTCTACCAGGCCGGCACGCTGTCAGGCAACCCGGTGGCCACGGCTTGTGGCCTGGCCACCCTGCGTGAACTGCAGAAACCCGGCTTTTACGAGGCCTTGGGTCAGCGCACGCGCAGCCTGACCAGCGGCCTGACGAAAGCGGCCGCGCAGGCCGGCATCCCCTTTTGTGCCGACAGCGAAGGTGGCATGTTCGGGTTTTTCCTGTTGGGCACCTTGCCGCAAAACTATGCGACGGTCATGACCACCGACAGCCCGGCCTTCAACCGCTTCTTTCATGCGATGCTGGACAAGGGTGTCTACTACGCGCCGGCCCTCTATGAAGCCGGCTTTGTCAGTGCGGCGCACACGGCGGAAGACATTGCAGCCACGGTCGAGGCGGCGGCCGAATTTTTTGCAGCCCGGTAGTATCGGCGCCGCGCCCCGGGTCTGCTTTCGATAGCAGGCTTGACTCCCCACTCCCAACCCCCCGCCCCTCGCCCCGCTGGGCGAGAGAAGGGCGCCTCATTTGGCCGCGTGCGCTGCTCTCGCGTGCCCACATGACCGTCTGTTGGGATTCCCGTGCATGAAGCGCTGCGCGCTTCATGCACTCCGAACGGGGTCCGGTATCCGGGTATTGGTTTTCTTCCCCCCACCCGTCGGGCTGGGCCGAGGAGCGCAGCGAAAAATGGATCAGGGCGAGCGATTGTCTGAGCCGAAGGCGAGTTCGAGCTCGACCCCATTTTTTGCGAGCACCGCAGGTCGCCCCGAAGCGAAGCGCAGGGGCCCCAGACCATCGGGTCGCCTTTCTTTTGGGTACTTTTCTTTGGCGACGCAAAGAAAAGTGCCTCGCCTGCCGGGGCGAGACCCGGCTTGATGGCAAGCTGCCATCGTCGAGCTTGCCGTAAATGGCTCCTAGGGAATCCCACATAACCCCCTGCAAAAATCTTTTGCACAATCAAGCCCATGAAACTTACCGCCCTCCCCTTCCTCGCGGCCCGCACGCTGGCGATCTCCTCTTTCGCCGCGCTGGCCCTGTCCGCCACCATCACCACCGCGCAGGCGCAGCCCAAAGTCATGCGCATCATCGTTCCCTACGCGCCAGGCGGCCCGATCGATGTCACGGCGCGGCTGATGGCCGAACGTGTCAAGGACTCGCTGGGCACGGTCATCATTGAAAACCGCCCGGGCGGCGGCGGCAACATCGGGGCGGACGCCATCGCCAAGGCGGCGCCGGACGGCATGACCATCGGCATTGCCGCCGTGGCCACCCACGCCATCAACCCCTGGCTCTACAGCAAGATGCCGTACAACGCAGCCACCGACTTTGCGCCCATCACGCAAATGCTGCGCGTGCCCAATGTGCTGGTGATCAATGCCGACACCGCCAGGCGCCTGAACATCAACACCCTGGCCGACCTGATCAGCTACGCCAAGGCCAATCCCGCCAAGCTCAACTACGGCAGTGGGGGCAATGGCAGCGCGGGCCACCTGGCCGGCGAAATGTTCAAGGCGCAGGCCGGCATCTTCGCGCTGCACATCCCCTACAACGGCGGCAACCCGGCGCAACTGGCGCTGCTCAGCGGCCAGGTCGATTTCAATTTCGACAACCTCGCCACCGCCGCGGCCAACATCAAGGCCGGCAAGCTCAAGGCGCTGGCGGTCACCACCAGCGCCCGCAGCGCGGTGCTGCCCGAGGTGCCCGCCGTGGCCGAGACCCTCAAGGGTTTTTCGATCGACACCTGGTGGGGCCTGGTGGCGCCGGCCGCCACCCCGAAGGACGTGGTCGCCAAACTGAACCAGGCCTTTGTCGCCGCACTCAATTCGCCCGAAGCCAAAACCCGTTTTGCCGCGCTGATGGCCGAGCCGGTGGCCAACACGCCCGAGCAGTTCGGCGCCTTCATGAAGGCGGAGCTGGCAAAGTATGAAAAAGTGGTGAAGGCCTCGGGCGCACGCGTCGACTGACGCTGTTCGGGATTTTGGGCTCCAGCCCATACCCGGATTGCGCAAGCAGCTATTGAATCGATAGCGCGTCAGCCTGCGCCCAGGCCGGCAGAAACATCAGCGCGCCACCCGGTAAGGCTCATCGGCGACCACAAAATCCTGTTCGGCCAGGGCTTCGTCGATCCATGCCTTCACACCGGGCAAGGCGCAGACACGGCCGACGTAAGCGCTGATGTGGGCCGGCACGGGCAAGCCATAACTTTTCAATCGCATGCAGACCGGTGCGAAGTAGGCGTCAGCGATCGAAAACCCGCCGAACAACAGCGGACCCCGGTTCTGTTCCAGCAGTTCAGTCCACATTGACACGATGCGCTGCACATCGCTGCGCACAGCCGCCTGGTCACGCCAGACAATGGCGCCCGTTTGTGACAGGTCGGCTTCGATGTTCATCGGACAGGCGCTGCGTAACGCGCCGAAGCCCGAGTGCATTTCGGCGCAGACGCTGCGGGCCCGGGCGCGGGCTTTCACATCCTGCGGCCAAAGCTGTTTGTCCGGGAATTTTTCGGCGACGTACTCCGCGATCGCCAGCGTGTCCCAGACCGCGAGCCCCTCGTCCACCAGCACCGGCACCCGCCCGCCCGGGCTGACCGCCAGCACCGCCTGCTTGAAGCTGGAGCCGGCATGGAACGGGTCGTCCCCAAAACGCACCATCACTTCCTCGAAGGGGATGCCCGCCTGCCTGAGCAGCACCCAAGGGCGCATGGACCAGGACGAGTAGTTCTTGTTGCCGATGTAAAGCTTGAGCATGACGGTCTTTCCGGAGAACAAGCGCCCATGCTACCGTCCGCCGGCCCTTTCATTGATGCGAAAAACCGCGGCCATTGATGTCTGCCCGGCAGGCCCGGCTAGAACCGCCCTGCCGTCTTGCGCTTGGCCACCAGGTTGCTGCGCAGGCCCCAGCCGCCGGCAGCGGGCCCGAGGTAGCTCGGTGCAATGGCTTCGAGGGAGGCAGGCGTGATGCCCAGCGCCTCCAGGCCAGGCAAGTTGCCGCTGGCGATGTTGGGCACACGCATGGAATCGAGGTTGTCACGGCTCATCAGCGGTTCGCCAGGCGCGAGCGCCATCATGCGTGCCTGCAGCCGCCCGAGCGTCGCGGGCAGGGGCAGCACCGGGCGACCGCGGCCCTGGTTGATGCCACTGAAGCGACCCGCCAGTTCGACCAGCTGCCGGAGGGTGAAGACGTCGGGGCCGCAGGCCTCGAAGGTCTGGCCGGTCGTGGCGTGCAGGTTCTGGTCCTGCAGGCAGTGCACGATGGCGCTGGCCACGTCTTCGACCCACACCGGCTGGAACAAGGCATGGCTGGCGGCCAGCGGGATCACCGGGAAAATTTTCTGCAGCTGTGCAAAGGTCGTGAGGAATTTGTCGCCGCTGCCGAACATCACGCTGGGCCGCAACATGGTCAGGGCCAGCTCCGCGTGGTGCAGCACCACTTCCCCCTGACCCTTGCTGCGCAAATACATGGACGGCGCAGCGTCCGGGTTGCGCGCGTCGGCGCCCAGCGCGCTGACGTGGATCAGGCGCGTCACGCCGGTGGCGGCGCAGGCGCGCGCAATCTTCTGCGGCAGCGCCACATGGGCATGCTCGAAGGCGGCCTGCGTGCCATGCAGGATCGCCACCAGGTTGACCACCGCGTCATGGCCGGCCACGATACGGGTGAGTGCCGCCTCGTCATGCACATCGGCCAGCACCACATCCAGGGAAGGCAGCATCTGGATGTCGCGGGCGCCCGCTTCCCGGCGTGTCGGGACGGTCACGCGCCATTGAAGCCGGGTCAGTTTTTCACAGACGTGGCGGCCGACAAATCCGGTACCGCCGAGAATCAGGATTTTTTTCATAGGCCTTATTAAACGCTTTCGCGCACCGGCTTGCAAAACAGCCCCGGATCACAGTCAATCATTGGTCCTGGCCCTTGTCTGGCATGGCTTGAGTGCTCCTGAAAATAGAGCATGGGGCGATCCGCCTGGCGGCCCCACACCGGCGCGGCAAACGACGGTGTAGGCAGCCACCGCAACAAATCTGGGCATTGCGGCCTACAACTCGCCCGCCGCGGCCTCCCCATAATCAGGGCATGAACATTTTTGAAGCCCTGCGCACCAGCCACGAAACCCAGCGCGGCCTCGCCGACGCCCTGATCAACACCTCCGGCGACAGCAAGGAGCGCGACATCCTCTTCAAGGAATTGAAGACGGAGCTCGCGGCCCACGCTGCCGCCGAGGAACGTTTCTTTTATGTGCCGCTGATTGCGCACGACATGACCCAGGAGCCTTCTCGCCACGGCATCGCCGAGCACCATGAGATGGACGAACTGGTGGAGAAGCTCGAGAACACCGACGCCAGTTCGCCGGGCTGGCTGGCGGTCGCCAAGGAACTGCACCACAAGATCTACCACCACCTCAAGGACGAGGAACAGGGCATCTTCCAGCTTGCGGGCAAGGTGCTGACGGAAGCCGAGAAGCTGTCGCTGGCCAGGGACTACGAAGGCGAGTTTGTCTCCCAGCGCCTGAAGGATTGATCAGTCTTTCGTCTGGATGCGTTGACGCGACGCATCGCTGTCCACATCGGCGTCGGTGATCAGCGGCTCCGGCTTCTCGATCAGCCTGACCAGCACCGGCACCAGCGCGAGCACCATCAGGGCCAGCACGGTCGCCAGCACGGCCGTCAGTTCACGGCCCAGGCCCGCGGCCACCCCGATGGCCGCAGTCAGCCACAGGCCCGCTGCCGTGGTCAGGCCTTTCACATCGCCGGCCTTGTCCCCCTTGAGGATGGTGCCTGCACACAGAAAACCCACGCCGGCGGTCAGGCCCTGGATCACGCGGCTCAGGTCGTCCTTTTCCATGCCCAGCTGCTGCGACACCAGCACAAACAGCGCCGCGCCCATGGCCACCAGCATGTGGGTGCGCACGCCGGCCGCCTGGCCCTTGTGTTCGCGCTCCCAGCCCAGCAGTCCGCCCAGCACGGCTGCCATCACCAGGCGCAGGACCACGCGCGTGGTCTGCGCCAGATCGGGCAGGTCCGAAAATTCGGTGGCAACGGTGCCGGCAATCTGTTGCCACCAGCTGGGGTTCATGCGGGTCTCCTGGGAAATGGGGAAGCGACTAATTTAGCCTGCGTGGGGCGGCGATGACATAGGCGCAGACCTACAAAACGCCATGGCATGCCGGGACGCCATGCCTGCCTGCCGGTTTGATGCATTTCCAGCCTCCAGCCCTTGCCGGACGTGCGCTTTCAGCTATCAATTCAGGAGCAAACCAGCCGCACACCTCAGGGCATCTTCTCGTCCGGCGGTGGCGCCGAGGCGTCACGCGGGCCGACCGTGCCCAGACGCGCCTTCAGCGATTGCGGCTGGCCGCTGAGCAGCGCGGCGTAGTTGGTGGTGTTGGACAGCACCTTCTTGACGTAGTCGCGGGTTTCGCTGAAGGGCACGTTTTCCGCCCAGATCGCCGCTTCGATGACCGGGCCGTTGCGCCAGCTGCGCGGGCGACCGGGTCCGGCGTTGTAGGCGGCCGCAGCCAGTGGCATGGAGCCGCCGAAATCGTCCAGCGCACGCTTGAGGTAGGCCGTGCCGATCACGATGTTGGTGTCGCGATCATTGATCTGGTCGGCGGTGAACCCGGCCAGGCCAATGTAACGCGCGGTTTCGCGCGCGGTGGCCGGCATCACCTGCATCAGCCCGGAAGCGCCCACGTGGGAGCGCGCATCCATGATGAAGCGCGATTCCTGCCGGATCAGGCCGTAGACATAGGCCGGGTCCAGCCCGATGCCCTGGCTGCGCTGCGTGACAGCCTCGCGAAACGGTGTGGGGAAACGCTGCTCGGCATCGAAGGCACTGGCGGTGCGCTCGCTGGTGTTGATGCAGCGGTCCCAGATCGAACGGTCGCAGGCGAACTGCGCGGCGGCCAGCAGTTCGCGCTCGTTCATGCCGCCGCGGGTATGCAGGTTGGTGCTGTAGTTCCACTCGCGCACGCCCTCGCTGCGCAGGCCGATCGCTATCGCATAGGCGCCGCGGTTCAGGCCCGGGTTCAGGCGCGCCGCTTCCTTTTCTTCGGCGGTCAGCGCCGGCGGCCGGGCCGGCAGCGTGATTTTCTGGCCCAGCTCCTCCAGCGCGAGCTGTTCGTAAAAGCCGCGCACCGATGCGATGGACTGCAGCAGTGCCAGCGCTTCAGCGCGTTGCGGCGAGGGCATGGCGCCAGCCGCAGGCGGCGGCGCATTGCTCAGCAGCGCGCGGGCCTTCCAGTAGGTCCAGACCGGTTCCTTGCGCGCGCCCTCGCTCATCGCGTTGATGCCGGCCAGCACCAGCGGCCAGCGGGGTGTGCCGGCACGCAGTGCCGCGCGCACCTTCCAGCCCAGCATGTCGTCGCTGAGGTCGGTGTTCCTGCTGACCCTGGCGAAGTAGCCGACCGCGTCCTCGCTGGCCAGGCGGCTGGCGGCCTGCCGGCCAATCGCGCCCCAGACCCAGTTGCGCTCTTCCTCATTGAGCTGCATGCCCCACTTGTCCTGCATGAAACGCGCCGCGCCGTCGGCATCGGTGCTGGCCAGCTTGACCAGCGCCAGCACGATGATCTCCTTGCGCACCCGGCTGATGGCGATCACCTTGGTGGCCAGGAAACGCGCCGGGCTGGCCGTGAGTTCGGTCACCAGGCCGACGGCTTCGGGCGCGACGATCTCGACCGCCTCACGCGCGGCCCGCGGACGATTCGCTTCGGTCGCCAGCCTGGCCTTGATCCAGGCATCATGCGCCGTCAGGTTGCGGTTGCCGATCAGGCGCGAGGCGGCGGACGTGCAGCCGTCGCTGGCATCGCGCTGGGCGAACCAGTTCCTGCGCACTTCCTCGGCCAGCTGGGCGTCGGCGCCCGGGTTTTTCAGGTGTTCGACCAGCAGCGCATAACAACGCACGTCGCGATCGTCGCCCATGCGGTAGGCGGGGTACTCGGCGGCAAACGCCGCCCAGTCACGGCGCTGCCCCAGCAGCAGCAGCCAGTCGTTGCGCAAGCGGTCTTCCTGGTAGCTGCCGGCATACCGCGCCAGAAAGTCCTGCACCTCACGGGCGCTGGCTTCGTCGAGCCGGGCCTTCAGCTCCCAGTAGGCGGCCCACGGCTCCAGGGCATGGCCCTGTGCCTGCGGCAGCAGTTGCGACAGCCGGTTTCTGTCGCCGCGCTTGAAGGCCTTGTTCATCTCCGCCAGCACCTCGTCGCCGCGCGAATTATTGTTTTGGGCCCATGTGGGAGGCAGGATCAAAAAGGACGAGAGGCCCGAAATCAGGGCAGTGACAACAAATTTGGATAGCATCGGGTCATTATGGACAAATTAACTGCGCGAAAAGCGCTGATTGAACAACGCCTGAACCTTCCCGACCGCCTACAGCGGGCCGACCTGTTACAGCGGGTCATGCGGATCTGGCTGGTCGGCCGCGAGGACGTCGTGATCGGGGCTTACTGGCCGATCAAGGGGGAGTTCGATCCGCTGCCGGCCCTGTACCGCTGGCAGGAAGACGCCATTTTAAGCCAGGGTTCACAAGCAGATCAGGCTGTAGCCCATGAAGGACGGGCGGAAGCAGCTACTGAAAACATAGCAAACCGGTCGCCGCGCAAGATCGGCCTGCCGGTGGTCAACAAGCTGCACAAGACCCTGACCTTCCATGCCTGGTACCCCGGTTGCCCGATGGAAGAAGATGCCTACGGCATCCCCAAGCCCAAGGACACCGAGATCATCGTGCCGACCCTGCTGTTTGTGCCCTGTGTCGGTTACGGGCCGGGCGGCTTCCGGCTCGGCTACGGCGGCGGCTTTTACGACCGCACGCTGGCGACGCTGCAGCCCAGACCCTTCACCGTCGGCCTTGGCTACAGCCACGGCTGGCTGCCCGACCTGGAGCCTGAGCCGCACGATGTGCCGCTGGATGCGATCCTCAATGACAACGGGGTGGTCTGGCCGGTTTGAGTTTGGGTTGTTGGTATTGATTTGTTAGTTGCGCCACGATGCGGCTGCAGTCCGCCTTCGATAGCAGGAGCTAACTCCCCACTCCCACCCCCCCGCCCTTCCCTCGCCCCGCTGGGCGAGAGAAGGGAGCCTCATGTGGCCGCGTGCGCTGCGCTCGCGTGCAAACATGACCGCCGCTTGGGATTCCCGCAGAAGAAGCGCTGCGCGCTTTTTCTGCTCCGGATTTTCTCCCCGGCATTGGTTTTTTCTCCACCCGTCGGGCTGGGCCGAGGAGCGCAGGCAAAAGCGGATCAGGGATCGCGATTGTCTGAGCCGAAGGCGAGTTCGAGCGAGACCCCGCTTTTGTCGAGCACCGCAGGTTGCCTGGAGCGAAGCGGAAGGACCCGGACCATAGCGTCGCCTTTCTTTGGCTTACTTTTCTTTGGCGAGACAAAGAAAAGTGAGTTGCCGCCGGGCAACCCCCGGCCTGCAGGCGCTGGCAAACCAAACGGTACGAGCAAGCCAACATGGATCCCGGATCCAGTCAGGGATGACAGGTACGACAACTATTTCGCTATGAATTCAATAGCTGTTCACGCCCGCCAGTCATGGGCCAGAGCCCGAAAAGGCTTGAAGCTTCACTCACCCAGATAGGCTGCGCGAACCCGCGGGTCGTTGAGCAAATCCTTGGCATCGCCGTTCATGGTGACAATGCCCGACTCCATCACATAACCGCGGTCGGCGATGCCCAGCGCGCGGCTGGCGTTCTGCTCGACCAGCAGCACGGTGACGCCGCGCGCCGACACGTCCTTCACCACCTCGAAGATCTTGTCGACCATGATCGGGCTCAGGCCCATCGACGGCTCGTCCAGCAGCAGGACGCGCGGACGGCTCATCAGCGCGCGGCCCATGGCCAGCATCTGCTGCTCGCCGCCGCTCATGGTGCCGGCCAGCTGGTCCTTGCGTTCGCGCAGGCGCGGAAAAATCGTGTACATCTTCTCGATGTCTTCGGCGATGCCAGCCTTGTCGTCGCGGATGTAGGCGCCCATCTGCAGGTTCTCGGTGATGGTCATGCGGGTGAACACGCCGCGGCCCTCGGGCACCATGGCCAGGCCGTCCCTGACCAGGTCCCAGGCGCCCTTGCCCTTGATGCTTTTGCCCAGGTATTCGATGTCGCCCTCGGCCATCGGCAGGGTGCCGGTGATGGCTTTCATGGTGGTGGTCTTGCCGGCGCCGTTGGAGCCGATCAGCGTGACGAGTTCGCCCTCGTTGACTTCAAAGTCCACGCCCTTGACCGCCTTGATGCCGCCATACGCGACCTTGAGCCCCGTCACCTTGAGAAGTGTGTTTGCCATGCTGCTGTTTCCCTTCAATGACCTGTGCCCAGGTAGGCGGTGATCACTTTTTCGTTTTTTTGCACTTCGGAAGGCAGGCCCTCCGCGATCTGCTTGCCGTAATCGAGCACCGTGACGCGGTCGCACAGGCCCATCACCAGCTTGACGTCGTGTTCGATCAGCAGGATGGTGCGGTTGTCCTTGCGGATCTGGTCGATCAGCTCGCGCAGCTGCACTTTTTCGGTGGCATTCATGCCGGCGGCGGGCTCGTCAAGCGCAATCAGCTGCGGGTCGGTGGCCAGCGCGCGCGCGATCTCGAGCCGGCGCTGGTCGCCGTAACTCAGGGTGCGCGCCTTGAAGTCGGCGTATTTGCCGATGCCCACATAGTCGAGCAACTCCTGCGAGCGTTTGGCAATCGCCGCCTCCTCGGCCTTGAAGCCGGGCGTGCGCAACACCGCGCCGATCAGCCCGGACTTGGTGCGGATGTGGCGCCCGACCATGACGTTTTCGAGTGCGGTCATGTCGGCGAACAGCCGGATGTTCTGGAAGGTGCGGGCAATGCCGGCCTTGGCCACCTCGTGCACCGCGGTCGGCTTGTAGGGCTTGCCGGCCAGCTCGAAACTGCCGCTGTCGGGTGTGTACAGGCCGGTCAGCACATTGAAGAACGTGGTCTTGCCGGCGCCGTTGGGACCGATCAGGCCATACACCTGGCCGCGTTCGATGTGAATGCCGACATCACTGAGCGCCTGCAGGCCGCCGAAACGCTTGGAGACACCGGTGACTTTGAGAATGGTTTCACTCATGGCCATTCCTTAGGGATTGATGGACTGGATGGGATCGGGACCGACCGGCTTGTTCAGCGACTTGCCGTGGTCCGGTGCCGGCCACAAGCCGCGCGGGCGCGACAGCATGATGATGATCATGGCCAGCGCAATCAGCAACTGGCGCAGGATGGCAGCGTCGAGGCGGCCACCCGTCATGGCCTGCAACGGACCGGCCACATGACGCAGCACCTCGGGCAGCGCGGCCAGCAGCAGGGCGCCAAGTATCACACCAGGCAGGTGGCCGATGCCACCCAGCACCACCATCGCCACAATCATCACCGACTCCATCAGGCTGAAGGACTCGGGCGAGACAAACCCCTGGAAGGCGGCAAACATCGAACCCGACACGCCGCCGAAGGTCGCGCCCATGCCGAAGGCCAGCAGCTTGAGGTTGCGCGTGTTGATGCCCATGGCCTTGGCGGCGATTTCGTCCTCGCGGATCGCCATCCAGGCCCGGCCTATGCGCGAGTTTTCCAGCCGGTGGCAGATCACCACCGACACAATCACCAGCACCAGGAACAGGTAGTAATACATGGTCACCGAGGCCACCTCGATGCCGAAGAAGCTGTGCGGCTTGCCGAGGTCGAAGCCGAAAAACTTCATCGAATCGATCTGGTTGATGCCCTTGGGCCCGTTGGTCAGGTTGATCGGGCGGTCCAGGTTGTTCAGGAAGACGCGGATGATCTCTCCGAAACCCAGCGTGACAATCGCCAGGTAGTCGCCGCGCAGCTTGAGTGTCGGCGCGCCCAGGATGACGCCGAACAGCCCGGCCAGCGCGGCGGCCAGCGGAATCACCGCCCAGATCGGCAGGTGCAGGCCATTCGGGAATTCAGCCGCAATCCAGGGAAAAGCGCTGGCCAGGTGCGGCGACCCCAGCAGCGCGAACAGATAGGCGCCCACCGCAAAGAACGCGACATAACCGAGGTCCAGCAGGCCGGCATAACCCACAACAATGTTCAGGCCCAGTGCCAGCAGCACATACAGCAGCGCCATGTCGACAATCCGCACCCAGGCGTTGCCGCCCTGTTGCAGCAGCAGGGGCAGGATCAGCATGGCGACCGCAGCCACCAGAAAGGTCAGGAGTCTGTGTTTTTTCATCATGGTGCGCTCCTTCTTCTAGGCCCGGTCAGCCACACGTTCACCGAGCAGCCCCGAGGGCCGCAGCGTGAGCACAAAAATCAGCACGATAAAGGCGAAGATGTCCGAGTACTGGCTGCCCAGAACGCCACCGGTCCAGGTGCCGAGGTAGCCACCGCCGATGGCCTCGATCAGCCCCAGCAGGATGCCGCCCAGCACGGCGCCGCCGAGATTGCCGATGCCGCCGAACACCGCAGCAGTGAAGGCCTTCAGGCCGGGCAGGAAACCCATGGTGTGCTGCACCGTTCCGTAGTTGGAGGCATACATCACGCCGGCCAGCGCCGCCAGCACCGCACCAATGATGAAGGTGGCCGAGATCACGGTATCGGGCTTGACGCCCATCAGCGCCGCCACGCGCGGGTTCTCGGCGGTGGCGCGCATCGCGCGGCCCAGCTTGGTGTAGTTGACCAGGTACATCAGGATGGCCAGCGACACCGCGGTGGCCGCCAGGATGAAGATTTGCGTCACGGTGATCACCGCGCCGCCCAGGTGCAGGGGCTCGGACGGCAGCAGCGTCGGGTAGGGCTTGTAATTGGGCTTCCAGATGATCATGGCCAGGGTCTGCAGCAGGATGGACATGCCGATGGCGGTGATCAGGGGCGCCAGTTTGGGGGAATTGCGCAAAGGCCGATAGGCCACTTTTTCGATCGCAAAATTGAGCGCGCCACACACCACGAAGGCAATCAGCAGCGAGATCATCAGGATGACCCAGCCGGGTGTGCCCGGCATGGCCTCCTGCATCCAGACAATGATGGTCCAGCTCGTCAGGGCGCCGACCATCAGCACCTCGCCGTGGGCGAAATTGATCAAATTGATGATGCCGTACACCATGGTGTAGCCCAGGGCCACCAGGGCATACATGCTGCCCAGCACCAGTCCGTTGATGATTTGCTGAAGCAAAACTTCCATACACACTCTCCCGTTTGAATTCAGTTGCCAGCTCCGCCCCGCACCATGCGGGGCCGCGTTGCATGGGATCACCATGAAATCGCGCGAGTTAACAAAAAGCCCGCCTATCAAAACCAGCGGACTGGCTGGGCTTGGGTGGCGAGCTGATGCGCAAATTGTAGCCACGGCCCTCAAGCGAGAATCGGGCCAGCGCGGAAGTTTTTGCGGGGTTTACCCTTGAGAAATTTAATTCCCGTGGCAGGCGGACGAAACCGTAAGCATTCGTTCTGCTCAGGGCTTTTTGTCGTTTTTTGACTTCAGCTCGGCGAGCTTGTCCGCAATGCGGATTTCCAGACCACGAGGGACCGGCCGGTAGAAGCCGGGCGCCGCCATGCCCTCGGGCAGATAACTTTCACCAGCGGCGAAACCGTCCTCTTCATCATGGGCGTAGCGGTAATTCTTGCCGTAGTCCAGCGCCTTCATGAGTTTGGTCGGCGCGTTGCGCAGGTGCAGCGGCACCGGCCGGGTGCCATCCTTTTTGACAAAGGCCCTGGCCTCGTTGAACGCCTTGTAGGCGGCGTTGGACTTGGGTGCAACCGCCAGATAGATCACACACTCAGCCAGCGCCAGCTCGCCTTCGGGCGAACCGAGGCGCTCGTAGACTTCAGCGGCATCGAGCGCCAGCCGCAAGGCGCGCGGGTCAGCCAGACCGATATCCTCACTGGCCATGCGGATCAGGCGCCGCGCCATGTATTTGGGCTCGGCGCCACCGTCGAGCATGCGCACCAGCCAGTACAGCGCCGCGTCGGGGTCGGATCCGCGCACCGACTTGTGCAACGCCGAGATGGTGTCGTAAAACTGCTCGCCGCCCTTGTCATAGCGGCGCATCTGCTGGCCCAGCACCTTGAGCAGCCAGGCGCCCGTCACAGCCACCCTGCCGCCGTTTTTCTCGCGCCGCCCGGCGACATCGAGTGACTCCAGGGTGTTGAGCAGGCGCCTTGCATCGCCGTCGGCATAGGCCACCAGCTGGTCCACCGCTTCAGGCGCTATCGATTCGATCGCTGGCAGCGCACGTTCCGCAAGGACCTTGGCGATGATTTGTTTCAGATCCTCGTCGCCCAGCGGCTGCAGCACATACACCACGGCGCGCGACAGCAAGGCGGAGTTGACCTCGAACGAGGGATTTTCGGTGGTGGCGCCTATGAAGGTGAACAGGCCGCTTTCCACATGCGGCAAAAAGGCGTCCTGCTGCGACTTGTTGAAGCGGTGCACCTCATCGACAAACATGATGGTGCGCCGGCCCTGTCCCTGCCAGATGCTGGCCTGCTCGACCGCTTCGCGGATGTCCTTGACGCCACCCAGCACGGCCGAGATGGTGATGAAGTGCGCATCGAAGCTGCTGGCCATCAGGCGCGCGATGGTGGTCTTGCCGACCCCCGGCGGACCCCAGAGGATGCAGCTGTGCGGCTGGCCCGATTCGAAGGCAATCCGCAGCGGCATGTCCTCGCCGAGCAAATGTTGCTGGCCGATCACTTCACCCAGCGACTGCGGCCGGAAGCGTTCGGCCAGCGGCGCTGCGGCTTTGGCATCGGCGTCGGGGCCGAACGAAGTCTCAGCGCGTGAGGCCATGCCGTTTGCTACTGGCGGATCACGTCTGCGCCGGCCGGCGGCTTGAACTGGAAACCAGCCGCGTTCAGCGAGGGGTTGACCTCGAAGTTGCTGAAGCTCATGACCGAGCGCTGTCCAAAGCTGTCCAGAATTTCCAGTCGCGCCAGCTCGCTGCCTTTGGCGCTTTCGCGGAAACCGACGGTGATGCTCTGCACCTGGCCATCTTTGGTTTTCGGCGTGGCCAAAATCCATTCGAGACCGTCCTTGTCGGGCTGGGGCACCAGCGTGAAATCCGCCTGCAGCGCCTTGATGTCGGCCGCGGCGGCAATCACCGCGGCGGGCGTGCCGCCCAGCACCTGGCTGAGTTTGCGCGCCGTCACCTGGTTCAGGTCGACGTCGTGCAGCCAGAGCGTCTGTCCGTCGGAAACAATGCTCTGCTCAAACGGCTTTTTATAGACAAACTTGAAGCGATTGGGCCGCAGGAACTCGAAACTGCCGCTGGAGGTTTTGGTTTTTGCGGTCTGGCCGTCGCGCGCCGGACTGGTCACCACCTGGGTGAATTCGGCACGACCGCTTTTGGTATTTTTGACAAAGGTCTCCAGGCTTTCCAGGCCGCTGACCGTGGTGACCTGGGCGATGGTCGTCACCGGGGCAAGGGCCAGCAGGCTGGCCAGCGCGATACCTGCCGTGCGGGACAGCAGGGATGCAAGAGGAAATGAAAAGGTGTGGTTCATGGTGTTCCAGGTGATGTCTGAGCGGCGGCCGATACACATGTCCGTGGGACACCTGGGCGCCGGATTGGTTGCCAGAACAATGTATCGCGGCCGTAAAGGCTGGCCTGTCATCCTTCGGCGCGCGCAGGCACCAGAATTTCGCGCTGGCCGCTACCCGACATGGCGCTGATCATTCCCGATTTTTCCATCTCTTCCAGCATCCGGGCAGCCCGGTTGTAGCCAATCTTGAGGTGCCGCTGCACCAGCGAGATCGAGGCCTTGCGGTTTTTCAGCACGATCTCGACCGCCTGGTCGTACATCGGGTCCTTGTCGCCTTCGGCACTTCCGCCTGCATCACCGAGCAGGTCACCGTCGCCATCGACCGTGCCGCCCTCGAGCACGCCGTCGATGTAATTGGGTTCGCCCTGCTGCTTGAGGTAGGCCACCACGCGGTGCACCTCGTCGTCACTGACAAACGCGCCGTGCACGCGGATCGGGAAGCCGGTGCCGCTGGGCATGTAAAGCATGTCGCCCATGCCCAGCAGCGCCTCGGCGCCCATCTGGTCAAGAATGGTGCGGCTGTC
>PNNC01000157.1 GCA_013824015.1 Polaromonas sp. | reverse complement strand
CCTGGACTCGAACCCGACCAAGCTGCTGGAGGTGGTGGAGACCGGCAAGGCGCTGCTGATGACACGCGGCTCGCTGACCACGTTTTCGATTGCCAACGACGTGGCCAAATACTTCGCCATCATTCCGGCGATTTTTGTGACCACCTACCCGCAACTGGCGGCACTGAACGTGATGCAGCTGGGCAGCCCGAATTCGGCCATCCTGTCGGCGGTGATCTTCAACGCGTTGATCATCATGTTCCTGATCCCGCTAGCGCTCAAGGGCGTCAAGTACCGCGCAGTCGGTGCGGCCGCGCTGCTGCGCCGCAACCTGCTGATTTACGGCCTGGGCGGCCTGGTCGTTCCCTTCGCCGGCATCAAGCTGATCGACATGCTGCTGGTGGCCCTGAACCTCGCCTAACGCGTCCTCAAGGAAATCTCATGAAAACCATTCTCCGCCCTGCCCTGGTCCTGTTCCTCTTCCTCACGCTGGTGACCGGCGCGGCCTACCCGCTGGTGGTGACCGGTGTGGCGCAGGCGCTGTTTCCGGCGCAGGCCGCCGGCAGCCTGATCGAGCGGGACGGCAAGCCGGTCGGCTCCGCGCTGATCGGCCAGAACTTCAGCGACCCCAAACATTTCTGGGGCCGTCCGTCAGCCACCGGGCCGATGCCTTACAACGCAGCAGCCTCCGGCGGTTCCAACCAGGGCCCGCTGAACCCGGCGCTGGTCGAGGCGGTCAAGGGCCGCATCGAGGCGCTCAGGGCTGCCGACCCCGGCAACACCGCGCCCGTGCCGGTGGACCTGGTCACGGCCTCGGCCAGCGGGCTGGATCCGCACATCAGCCCGGCTTCGGCGCGCTACCAGGTGGCGCGCGTGGCCCGGGCGCGGGGCCTGGCGAGCGAGAAGGTGCAGGCCCTGGTGGAACAGCAAACTGAACCGCCGATTGCCGGCGTGCTCGGTGAGTCACGGGTGCATGTGCTCAGGCTCAATCTGGCGCTGGATGGGCTGCGCTGACCCGGCGGCCTTTACGGCTTGTTGACACCCCGCCGACGGATCTGTTTCCTGTTTTTACGTCGTCACGCCCAGAATTCTTCTCAGGTTCCAGTGAACCGTTGATCAGGAGAACATCCATGGCTTATGCCGCTTATCGCGAATCGTTTGGTGCTTATCGTTGTGACGCGCCATCCGCAGGGAGGGAGCAAAGCCGCAGGCTGGTCGTGCTCGACTTCACCGTCCCCAGCAGTGAGGCTTTCGCAGTGCGCCGCCTGCTGGCCGCTTGCCCCGACGCGGGCGTGGTTCGCTGCGTACCGCGGCCGCATGACAGCCTGGTGCGGCTGGAGATCCAGTTGCCGGCACACCGCGTCCCCGAAGTCATGCACCTCCTGATGAACGCTTTGCCGAGCGGCGAAGTGGGCGCGCTGACTTCGTGGCAACGCCACTTGACCGACCACGGGTTGACCCATGGATTCTGAGCTGCTGAGGATTCTGTGCGCTCTGGCGGCCTTTGTGCTGCCTCTGGCGTTGGCAGGCTTCATCGTCTGGCGCGGAGATTTGTCCCGGCGGCGCGCGACCGGCCGTGCCAACCGGCTGCGGCGGCGTGGCCCATGAAAGCGCAGCCAGCTCCAGTGGTACCCTGCACCAGGCGGCATCTGATCAACCGATGACAACGGCACTGCATGGCTAACTCTCCGGATTCCCGGCCCGACCCGGACCAGCTCCTGGACCAGCTCCGGGCGCATGAAGCACGCGCGCGCCGCGGAAAATTGCGCATTTATTTCGGCGCCAGTGCGGGCGTCGGAAAGACATTTGCGATGCTGGGTGCCGCCCAGCGCGAGCGCAAAGCCGGGCGCGACCTCGTGGTCGGGGTGGTTGAAACCCATGGCCGCAGTGAAACAGCGGAACTGCTGGCCGGGCTGGAGCAACTGCCGCTGCGCCAGGTGGACTACCGCGGCCGCACCCTGCCGGAGTTCGACCTCGATGCGGCCCTCGCGCGCAAACCGGCCGTGCTGCTGGTGGACGAGCTGGCACACAGCAATGTCGAAGGTTCGCGCCATCCCAAACGCTGGCAGGACGTGCAGGAGTTGCTGGAAGCGGGCATCGATGTCTGGTCGGCGCTCAATGTCCAGCATCTGGAAAGCCTCAACGGCACGGTGGGGGCCATCACCGGCATCCGTGTCAACGAAACCGTTCCGGACACGGTGCTGGATGCGGCCGACGAAATCATTCTGGTCGACGTGACCCCGGATGAACTGATCGCCAGACTCCAGGCTGGCAAGGTCTATCTGCCGCAGCAGGCCGAACGCGCGGCGCAGAACTTCTTCCGCAAGGGCAACCTGATCGCCCTGCGCGAGATCGCCCTGCGGCGCACCGCCGAACACGTCGAGGACGATGTGCGCAGCTACCGCATCGAAAAGTCGATTGCCCCGGTGTGGAACACCGAAGGCGCCATCCTCGCCTGTATCGGCCCGCGCGAAGGCGCCGAGCAGACCGTGCGCACCGCCGCCCGGCTGGCCGGCCAGCTCAATGTGCGCTGGCATGCGGCCTACGTGGAAACACCCCGGCTGCAGAGGCTGGACGGCAGCAGGCGCGACCGGACGCTTGCGGTGATCAAGCTCGCCCAGGAGCTGGGCGCCGCCACGGCCGTGCTGGCAGGCGCGGACGCTGCGGCGGAGCTGGTCGCGCAGGCGCAGCGGCTGAACTGCGCGACCCTGGTCGTCGGGCGGCCCCGCTCGCCCGGTTTCAGCGCCTGGTGGCGACACCGCAGCATGACGCGCCGGCTGGCGACGCTGGCGCCCACACTGGACATCGTGGAAGTGGGCCATGCCGAAAGCGCCAGGCGCTTCGCCCCCGCGGCGGCGGCGACACGTGCCGTGGAAGACAACCCGGCCTCCCTTCACGGCAGCCTGCCGCCCTACCTCTGGACCATCGCCAGCAGCGTGGCCATCACCGTGCTGGCCACACCGCTGCTGCGCTTCTTTGACCTGGCCAACATCGTGATGCTGTTTCTGCTGGGCACGGTGGGCGTGGCGCTGAAGTTCGGACGCGGTCCGGCGGCGCTGGCGGCCTTTCTCAACGTGGCAGCCTTTGACTACTTCTTCGTCGCGCCGCGCCTGTCCTTTGCCGTCAGCGACGTTCAGTACCTGGTGACTTTTGCGGTGATGCTGGTGGTGGGGCTGCTGACCGGGCAACTGACGGCCGGTTTGCGGTTCCAGGCAAGGATCTCGTCCAGCCGCGAACGCCGGGCGCAATCGCTGTTTGAGCTGACACGCGAGCTGTCGGGCGCCTTGCTGGCGTCCCAGGTGGCCGAGCTGGGCGAAGCGGCCGTGCAACGCAACTTCGGCGGTCAAGCGCTGGTGCTCATCACCGATGCCGGCGACCAGCTGGTGTTGCCGGCGCAGCCACCTGCGGACTTCGATGCCAGCGTCGCCGACTGGTCCTTCCGCAATCTTCAGGCGGCCGGCCTGGCCACCTCGACCCTGTCGGCGCAGGCCTGGCACTACATCCCGCTGAAGGCGCCCATGCGGATCAGGGGTGTGCTGGCGCTGCGGCCCGCGCAGCCGCGCTGGCTGCTGATCCCGGAGCAGATGCAGCAACTCGACACGCTGGCGCGGCAAATCGCCATTGCGCTGGAGCGTGTGCACTATGTTGACATTGCCCAGCAGGCGGTGGTGCAGATGGAATCGGAGCGCCTGCGCAACACCCTGCTGGCTGCCATCTCGCACGACGTGCGCACCCCGCTGACGGCGCTGATCGGACTGGCCGAATCGTTGCAGCGCTCCACGCCGCCGCTGGGCGGTCCGCAGGCCGACATGGCCCAGGCGATGACGCAGCAGGCACGCCAGCTCAGCGCCCTGGTGACCAACCTGCTGGACATGGCGCGCCTGCAAAACGGCGGCGTCAGCCTGCACAGCGAATGGCAATCGGTCGAGGAAGTGGTGGGCTCGGCCATTCGTGCGGCGCAGCCCGCACTTCACGGCACGGCCGTGATCACCGGGCTGCCGCCGGATTTGCCACTGGTGGAGTTTGACGCGGTGCTGGTGGAACGGGTGCTGGTGAACCTGCTGGAAAACGCCGCCAAGTACGGCTCGCCACCACTGGAGATCGCCGCCCATGTCACGGCCGACAGCCTGGTGCTCGGCGTGCGGGATCATGGGGCCGGCTTGCCGGCGTCGATCCGGGGCCGTGAAGCCGGACTTTTCGAAAAATTCACCCGCGGCGAGGCGGAGTCCGCCACCCCGGGTGTCGGCCTGGGCCTGGCCATCTGCAAGGCCATCGTGGATGCGCACCGCGGTCAGATCACGGCCGCCAACGCGCCAGGCGGCGGCGCCTTGTTCACGATCACCCTGCCGCGGCGCTCGCCACCGGCCGGGCTGCCCGAATAAACTGTCCGCATGTCCCACCCCGTTGTTGTTGTCATCGAAGACGAACCCCAGATCCGCCGTTTTGTGCGCAGCGCGCTCGAAGCCGAGGGCTGGCAGGTGTTCGAAGCTGAAACCCTTCAGCGCGGCCTGACTGAGGCCGGCACGCGCAAGCCCGATCTGCTGGTGCTGGACCTCGGGCTGCCCGATGGCGACGGCCTCGATCTGATCCGGGATGTACGCGGCTGGTCGGGCGTGCCCATCATCGTGCTGTCGGCGCGCGCCGACGAAGCCGACAAGATCGCCGCGCTGGATGCCGGCGCCGACGACTACCTGACCAAACCGTTTGGCGTGGGCGAACTGCTGGCCCGGGTGCGCGCCAACCTGCGCCGGCCGCGCGCTGCCACCGCCGACGGCAGCGCCGCCGACGATGGCGACCCGGTGTTTCGCTTTGGCGAGGTGGAGGTGGACCGGCAGGCCAGGCTGGTGCGCCGCCAGGGTGCGGAAGTTCATCTCACACCCATCGAATACCGCCTGCTGACGGTATTGATGGCTAACGCCGGGCGGGTTCTCACGCACCGTCAGTTGCTGCGGGAAGTGTGGGGGCCCGCCCATTCCGCACAGAACCACTACCTGCGCATCTACATGGGCCATTTGCGGCAAAAGCTGGAAGCCAACCCGGCACAGCCCCAGCATCTGCTGACAGAAACGGCGGTCGGTTACCGCCTGCTGATTGCCTGAGCTTTACCCGGGGGGCTGCGTCAAAACCACGGCGCATCCGGGTGGCGCTTGCGCCAGGACTGGACATCGGCATTGCGCTGGATGTACTGCGCCAGCCGGGCGCGATGGGGGTCCGACAGCGGCAGTTCCTTCAGCAGCGCCGGCCAGGACGTCATGGCCTGGTCCACGCAGCGGGTGACCGCCTCGCGCAGGCGCTTTTCCGGAATGTCCCAGGCATTGGCCAGCTCGCGCAGCGTCCGCGGCGTGAGCAGGGTGCGTTTTTCCGGGCCCGGCAAAAACGGCAGGCCGTGCCCCGAACCGCTGATGTAGATGCCGTAGGCCACGATGTCGTAGGCCGGCGACAGCCGCGGCCCGGGCTCGCCCAGCGGATACATCAGGCTGAAGTTTTTCAGGTGCGCGTCGTAGTTGCCCAGCAGCTCCGACACCTTGATGCGGCGCAGCAGTTCGTCCACATCCGCCTCGCCGCGGCTGGAGCGCCGCTTGAGCAGCAGGCCGATGGCCGCATAGGTGCCCGCGTATTTGCCGGCCGACGGTGTGCCTGTGACCTGGGCAAAGTCCTCGATATGCAGGCGGTGCGTGGCGCTGTCCACATCGCGGTCGAAACGCGAGACCAGCAGGAAGTTGCGGCCGTCCTGCTGCATCGCATACGGCAACCGGTCGGCAATCACCGACAGCGGTTCCAGCGAAAAGTCGCAGACCTCGACACCGGCCGCCGCCGCCAGCCTGAGCGCGCTGTACTCCACCTCGGGCAGGTGCTCGAACTCGCTGGTCGGCAGTTTGCCGATGAAGTGCCGGCCCGCCATCTGGCGTGAACGCATCACATAACGCCCGGGCCCATCCAGCACCAGCGCCACCTTGGGCTGCATGCCGGAGATCGAGGTCTGCTGCGGCGTCGGCACCTGGCCCGAGCTCATTTCATAACTGTCGCGGCTCTGGCCGATCAACCGGCCCAGTGCGGCATCGTCCAGGGTTTCGGCGTCGGCCCAGACATCACCGGGCAGGTCGCCGCCACAAGCGGCCAGCAGTCCCAGTTCGTCATCCACCGCCAGCCCCAGGTCGCCGATCAGCTGCTTGCGCAACGGGCCTTCCGGCAGCAGGTTCTGGAAAAACGGCGGCAGGCCGAACTTGCCGTCGCCGCGGTTCACGTCCAGGCCCGGGTCCAGCAACTGCGCCACGGTGGCGGCTTCGGCGCTGGCCACCGCCTGGGCGGCAGTCTGCGCATCGCCCCCCAGCGCTGGCGCCACCACATACAGCTGCGACAACACCGGCCGCGACGGGTTCTTGGCATAGGCATCGTCAAAACGGAAGTAGACCCGGCCATCGTCCAGCCCGAACAGCGAACCCACCTGGGTCGCGCCCAGGCGGATGCGCAGCGACCGGACCACACTCATGGGCGCCGCTCCGGGGCAGCGCCGGGCTGCAGCACGCGTGCAGCCGGCATCAGGCGGCTGACTTCGTCCTGCAGCCCGGTGGTGCGGGTGCCGGTCCCCACACGTGTCAGGTCGGCCACCTGCAGCGGCACAAACTGCAGCGCCAGCCCCAGGCTGTCCAGCAGTGCCAGCAAGGTGTTGAGCTCGACATTGCCGCGCCCCGCCTCCAGCGCACCGAGGGTGTTGCGCGAAATACCCGCCTGCGCGGCCAGCGCGGAAGCGCTGATGCCTTGCGCCTTGCGGGTCTGGCGCAGAAGATGTCCAATATCAGCGAGCGTGGTCATGCTTAATTAAATAGTCAATTTACATATATGCACTACATATTGTGCATTTTGAATGAAATTGTCAAGAAACATTGATCATTTCATTAAGCATTTTAATTAAATGCTCATTTAAATGAGCATTTAGCGGCCTTCAAACCCGTATCACGGTTTCTCGGTCAGGGGGTTGCGCAGGCTGACGTTGAGCAGGTTCCAGGCGTTGATGGCGGCAATCGCAAAACTCAGGTCGGCGATCTCTTCATCGCTGAACTGCGTCCTCAAGGCCGCAAACTCGGCGTCGCTGGCATCGGCATGGGGAATGGCCGTCACGATCTCGGCCCAGCGCAGCGCCGCCCGCTCGCGCTCGGTGAAAAACGGCGCTTCGCGCCAGCCGGCCACGGCATTGAGATGACGCGGCTCCACCTCGAGCCGGATCAGGTCGCGCCAGTGCATGTCGATGCAGTAGGCGCAGCCGTTGATCTGCGACACGCGCAGAAAAACAAGATCGACCAGGCGTGCGCCCAGCAGGTCCTTGCGGACGGCGCCCGACAACTTGTAGAGCAGGTCGAAGGCTTTGGGGGCGAGCTGGAAGTAAGGAAGACGGATCGCTTGTGTCATGGCAGGGCCTCTTGAAGTGTGCTGAGAGCCACACCGTGCGGCCCTCATGACAACAAGACGCGCCAGCTTCCGCGTTTGTGACAGCCCGCCTCAGGACAGCGGCGCGATGCCGGCCAGCTTGTCCGGGTTGCGCACCACGTAAATGGCGACGATGCGCTCGCCGTCGGTCACAAAGGCCTGGGCCGACTCGAGCTGGCCATCCACATAACGCAACAGGCCCGGCTCGCCATTGATACTGGCCATGCGGTACACCACCTGCTCGGGCAGGCGCCGCCACAGCGCCCAGTAGAGGTTGGCGATGCGGTACGCGCCCTGCAGGATCTTGCCGAAGGACTGCACCTTGCCGCCGCCGTCACCCACCAGTTGCACATCGTCCGCGAGCAGCGCCTGCATGTCGCCACGCTGGCCGCTGCGCGCCGCCTGCAAAAACTGCGCGAGCAGGCGGCGGTGCGCTGCTTTCGGTACCTCGAAACGCGGGCGCTCCTGCTTCACGCGTTCGGCCGCGCGGTGCACCAGTTGACGGCAGGCCGCTTCGGTCTTGCCCAGCAGCGCCGCCACCTCGGCGTAATCGTGGTCAAACACCTGACGCAACAAAAAGGCCGCGCGCTCATCGGTCGACAGGCGCACATCAAGGCCGGCAAGCTGATCGCCTTTGCGACCACCGGCACCCAGCGCTCAGCGCAGCTGCCGGACGTGCCGACGGTCGCCGAGATCGGCTTGCCGCAGCTCGCCACCACCGTCTGGTTCGGCCTGTCCGCGCCCACGGGTGTGCCGGCGCCCATCATCCAGCGCCTGACCGAGGCGCACCAGCAGTTTGCCGCGTCGCCCGACGTGCAGGCGCGCATGAGCACGGCCGGTTTGACCGTCACGCCGGGCATCTGCGGCGACCGTTTCCTGAAAAACATGGAAGCGGAATCCGTCCGCTGGGGCCGTGTCATCAAGGCCAGTGGCTTTGTCGCCGATTGATGCGTCGCCTCGGGTGCAGCGCTTCCTGAACACAACCAAAAGAAAAATCGGCCGCTAGCCCTTGTCCGACAAGGGCCATCCGCTATCAATTCAGTAGCAAGTCACCGCCCCGGCAGACACCGTCGCGGCACACGCAGTGGCAAACGTGGGGGCCTGTTTTTCCGCAGGGCCGCCCCAAGGAAAAAAGCACCCCCTCGGGGGGCAGCGCAGCACACGCAGTGGCGAGCGTGGGGGCTCTATTTCAGGCCACTTGCCACAGCAGCAGCCACAGCGCGGTGTTGGCGACCGTCATCACGCAGTCCACCGCGAAGATCAAACGCATCGGCCCGTGCAGGCCGAGCCGGGTGGCGCCGGGCATGCCGCGCTGCCGGAGTATCAGCGGCATGTTGAAGCTGCACTGGCTGGCATGCGCCACCGCCAGCACCAGCGCCAGCCAGCCCTGCTGCACCGGCGTGAAGCCGACCGGGTTGACCAGCAGCACCAGCGACAGCAAGGCCAGCGCGAAGTTCATGCCGCCCAGAAAGCGCAGCGCATACGTCACCGTGCCGAACAGCAGCGAGTCGCGCTCGCCGCGCGGCACCAGCAGCTTGGCGACGATCACGGGACGGATCGAGAAGAAATAAAACGCCATGCCGAACCAGACCATGTTCAGCAGCATGATGGCGGAAAAAGTGGCTTGCATGGTGGTCATGCGGGCTCCCTGGCGGGCACCCCGTGCAATGTGCGGGGACATCTCCAGGGCCAAGCATACCAAGCCGCCATGGTCTTAGCGGCGTGGCGCCGCCAGGTAGGCGCGCAATTCGGCTTCGATGCTCAGCGCGGCCAGCCAGGACGTCTTCGCATTGGCAGGCAAGGCGCGGTTCTCGAGGCGAATGACGAAGCGGCCGAAGTCGCCTTCGACGTCCAGCTCGTGCACGTTCCGGGTGACGGAAGGATCGGCCATCAGGCGCACCGCGGTGTGGTCGAACCCGACGCCGGCGAGCGCAACGGCGGCGGTGACGTTGGCATTTTGGGGGTACAGGCGCGCCGCGTCGGCGGCCGAGCCCTCGAACACCAGCGTCGCTTCGCGAACGGCGTGGAGGTCGCACACGCGTTCTGCCGGCGTGCCCCGCCAGGCCTGCGGCGGCTTGCGCCCGGTGTAAACGACCGAGCTGATGCCGGCGCCACGCGCCGCAGCCAGTGCATCGAGCCCGCCGATGGCGCCGGAAACAGTGATCAGCCGTGCGCGGCCGGCGCGCGCCGCAGCCGCGAGCGACTCGCGCAGCGCCGCGTCGCCCAACGCGCCCAGGGACACGAGCATCACGTCGACACCGGCGGCCAGCAGCAGCGGTGCGACCGACCGCACGACCTCATGCCCCGCGCACTCGATGGCCAGATCCGGCTTCCAGTGCAGCAGCGCGTCGATGTCGGTGAAGATGTCGACACCCGGCACCTGTTCAGCGGCCGTGTCCGATCCGGCGCGCACCAGCGCCGCCACCTGCGCGCCGGGCAGCAGGGATGACTGGATGCTGGCCAGCAGGTTGCGGCCGATGGCGCCCAGGCCGAGGATGGCGATGCGCGGGGTGGCTGGAAAAGTGGACGTCATGGTGGGCTGGAAAGTGGACTGGTCCATTTATAACTGCAGCCGGCAGGGGTGTCGGCGCTGCCACCGCCCGCTGGCGTTTCAGGACATTGTTGGCCCCCAGCCCATGCCGGACGGTCCTGAGCAGCTATCAAATCAGTAGCATCCGGCAACTGCAGATCACGGCGCCGGCAACATCGGCAGCAACTGCAGCACCCAGTCCCGCACCGCCCCGATCGCCGGCTCGTTGCGCCGGGCTTCGGGATACACCAGGTGAAAGGGCTGGCCCTTGAGCGCGGGGCCGAACGGGCTCACCAGCGTGCCCTGCTTGAGCTCGTCGGCGATCAGGGCCTGGCTCATCAGCGCCACGCCCTGGCCGGCGAGCGCGGCGGACACGGTGTGGGTTTCGTCCGAAAACACCGAGCCGACACACGGGTCCAGCCCGCGCACATTGGCCAGCTTTTGCCAGTCCACCCAACCGATGGGCGCGCTCCTGGCGTGACACGACAGGAAGTGCAGCAGACCGTGGCGCGGCAGGTCCTGCACCCGCCTGAGTTTGAGCGTTGGGCTGCAGGCGGGAATGAAATGGTTGTCGAACAGCTTGTGCGCCACCAGCCCCGGCCAGCGCCCGCTGCCATAACGGATGGCGATGTCGGCACTGTGCCCGTCCAGCGCCACCGGCTCGTGCGTGACGTGGATGTGCAGGTCCAGCCCGGGGTGCTGTTCGCGCAGGCGGCCCACATGCGGCAGCAGCCAGCGAGAGGCCACGGCCGGCGTGGTCGACAGCGTCACATGCCGGCGCTGCGGCACGGCGCGCAGGCGGGCGACGGCGCCGGCCATGACATCGAAGGCGTTGCCGACGTCGCCCAGCAACTCACGCCCGGCGGCGGTCAGTTCAAGCTGTCTGGGCTTGCGCAAAAACAGCGGCACGCCCAGCCAGTCTTCCAGTGTGCGCAACTGGTGGCTGATGGCGGTGGCGGTGACCGACAGTTCGTCGGCCGCGCGCCTGGCGCTGCGGTGCCGGGCCGCCGCCTCGAAGGCACGCAGCGCAGACAGCGGTGGCAGGGCGCGGGCGGTCATGGATGAGAAAAACTTTCTGCAATCAGCAAGGAATGATCAGTTGTGTGCAAGCGTAGCAGCAATTAAATTGCATGTCGACCGGTCCCTTCCCACATGACTTCAATTCACCTGAAAGAATTCCCATGCGCCGTTTATTGCACATCGACTCCAGCGCGCGGCCAGGCCGCGCCGGCGAACATCCCCATGGTTCGCACAGCCGCCGCCTGAGCCACGCTTTTGTCACCCGCTGGCTGCAGGCCCACCCCGGCGACGCGGTGGTGTACCGCGACCTCGGCATCACGCCACCCACGCCGGTGCAGCACGAATGGATTCCGGCTGCCTTCACACCGGCGGCGCAGCGGTCGCCCGCACAACATGCGACCCTGAAGGAAAGCGACACGCTGGCGCGTGAGCTGCAGGACGCAGACCTCGTGGTGATCGGCATGCCGATGTACAACTTCGGGATGCCTTCGACGCTGAAGGCCTGGGTCGACGGCATCGTGCGTATCGCACTGACCTTCGATGTGGACCCGGCCCGCCCCGACCCCTATATCGGACTGCTGGCCGACAGGCCGCGCCGCGCCGTGATCCTGACCGCACGCGGCGCCCACGGCTTCGATGCCGGCGGCGCGCAGGCCGCCATGAACCATGCCGACACCGCGCTGCGCGACGTGCTGGGGTTTATCGGCATCACCGACGTACACCTGGTCGCGATCGAACACGAGGAAGAAGGCGGCGAGGCGCTGGCGCAATCGACCGCGCGGGCGCTGCGCCGCATCGACGCGCTGGTGGCGCAATGGGCGGACGCGGCCTGCGAAACGGCGTGAGCTGGCCGCGCCGCTACCCAGGCGCCGGCAGTTGCCCGGTCAGGTCCTTGAGCGCAACCCCGGAGCGTTGTTGCCTGCGCATCTGGTCCAGCAGCCAGGCGATTTTTTTCGCAGCCATTTCCGGCGCCAGCCCTTGCGGCCGGATGTTGGACACGCAGTTGCGATCGGCGTCGGAGCTGGCAGGACCGGGCGCCCAGGTCAGGTAGGCGCCCAGGCTGTCGGGCGAAGACAAGCCCGGCCGCTCGCCGATCAGCACCAGCACCGCGCTGGCCTGCAGCGCACGCGCCGCGGCGTCACCGGCGGCGACGCGGCCGTTGTGCAGAACCACCATCGGCGCCAGCGTCCAGCCCTGCGCCGCCAGCAGCGGCAGCAGGGCCTGCAGCAGCGGCAGGGCGTGGGTCTGGGTGGCCTGCGCCGACAGGCCGTCGGCCAGCACGATGGCCAGCGCGCCCGGCGCGGGGCTGGACTGCAACCGGACCCGCGACGCGTCATCCAGCTGGCGCCCGAGGTCGGGCCGCATCAGGTAAGTGCGCCTGTCGGTGGCCGCGCTGCGGCAGACCAGCGCGGGTTGCGGCAGCGCTGCCAGGGCGGTCAGCAAGGCCTCGCTGTCCAGCGCTGCGCCGACGGCGTCGCGCGCCCGCGCATGCGCGAGCCGGAAGTCCAGCAGCGCCGCGGTGGTGAGCGATGCGCCGGTGCGCGGCAGGCCGATGCGCGCGGCGGTCAGCGGGCGCAGCGCGGCCCACATCTCGCTCACGGCCGAGGTGTCAGCAGGCTTGGCGGGCGGCGTGTTGTTGCTCATGACGGCCGGCCCAGCAGTTGCCGCAGCGGCCCGGGCACAGCCTCGGGCCGCACCCTGCCCTGCGCATTGCTCAGGCCCTGCGCCGCCAGCCACAGCTCGAACTCGGGCGCCGGCCGTTTGCCGAGCAGCTCGCGCATCGCCAGCGCGTCGTGGAAGGAGGTGCTCTGGTAGCCCAGCATGATGTCGTCGGCGCCGGGCACCCCCATGACAAAGTTGACGCCCGAGGCGACCAGCAGCGCCAGCAGCGCGTCCATGTCGTCCTGGTCGGCCTCGGCGTGGTTGGTGTAGCAGACATCGCAGCCCATGGGCAGGCCCAGCAGCTTGCCGCAGAACTGGTCTTCCAGCGCCGCGCGCGTGATCTGCTTGCCGTCGTACAAATATTCGGGCCCGATGAAACCGACCACGGTGTTGACGAGGAAAGGCTTGAAGTGCCGCGCCACCGCATAGGCGCGCGCCTCGATGGTCTGCTGGTCCACGCCGTGGTGCTGGCCGGCCGACAGCGCGCTGCCCTGCCCGGTTTCGAAATACATCAGGTTGTTGCCGACCGTGCCGCGCGCCAGCGACTGCGCCGCGTCGTGTGCCTCGCTGAGCAGCGCCAGGTCGATGCCGAAGCTGCGGTTGGCGCCCTCGGTCCCGGCGATCGACTGGAACACCAGGTCCACCGGTGTGCCACGCGCCATCAGCGCCAGCGTGGTGGTCACATGTGCGAGCACGCAACTCTGCGTGGGGATCGCCAGTTTGCTGCGCACCTCGTCGAGCAGGCACAACAAGGCATGCGCGCTGTCGGGGCTGTCGGTGGCCGGGTTGATGCCTATCATCGCGTCGCCCGCACCCAGCAGCAGGCCGTCGAGGATGCTGGCCGCAATGCCGCGCAGGTCATCGGTCGGGTGATTCGGCTGCAGGCGCACCGAAAAGCGTCCCGGCAAACCGATGGTGTTGCGAAAACGCGTGACCACGCTGCACTTGGAAGCCACGATCATCAAATCCTGCAGCCGCATGATCTTGCTGACCGCGGCGGCCATTTCGGGTGTCAGGCCCGGCGCCAGCGCAGACAGGGTGGCAGTGTCGGTGCTGTCGGCCAGCAGCCAGTCGCGCAGCCCGCCGACCGTCAGGTGCGCGACCGGCGCAAAGGCGGCCGCGTCGTGTGTGTCGATGATCAGCCGCGTGACTTCATCGGTCTCGTAGGGCACCACGGCTTGACTGAGAAAGTCCTTCAGCGGCACATCGGCCAGCGCACACTGCGCGGCCACCCGCTGCGCCGCCGATGTTGCGGCCAGCCCGGCCAGCACATCGCCACTGCGCAGCGGCGAGGCGCGCGCCATCAGCGTGGCAAGGTCCTGGAACACATGGGTTTCGGGGCCGACCGGCATTCGGTACATCGCTGGGGTTCCGGGTGAAGGCGCAAACAAAGCCGGCAACAACGCCGGCCCGCGCGCCAAGGCTTCCATCGTAGGAGCAAGCGGCATGCCCGTGCCGCCGCCTGCCGAAAAAACCACGCCGGGCAGTTTTCAGCCCAGCCTGGCCATCATTTTGGCCTTCAGCCCATGTCAGCCGTGCCTATACCGCTATCAAATAGTGAGCATCCGGGCTTGCCGGCTCAACTAGTTCGGCGCAATCGCCGGCAGCCGCACGGTGAACTCCGAGCCGCGGCCCTCGCCGGCGCTGCGGGCCTGCACACTGCCGCCATGCAGTTCGGCGATCTCGCGCACCATGGCCAGACCCACGCCGAGGCCGCCCGGGACCCGGTCGCTGGCGGAGCGCTCCTGCGTGAACAGCTCGAAGATGCGCGGCAGGATGTCGGGCGCAATGCCGATGCCGGTGTCCTCGACGCGAAATACAATCTCCGTGCCTTCCTGCACCACCTTGACCCAGATGGTGCCGCCCTCGGGCGTGTACTTGATCGCATTGCCGAGCAGGTTCAGCACCAGACGCTGCATCAGGCTCTCGTCCATGTTGACATCGAGCGCGCTGGCCGGGAACAGCGTGACCAGGTCCAGCCGGCGGTCGGCGGCGGTTTCCTGCAGGCTGAGCACCGCCTCCTGGAGGAAGCGGCACAGGTCCATGCGCTGAAGCTGCGGCTCGACCTTGCCGGTCTCCAGCCGCGTCACGTCCATCAGGTCGTCAGCCAGCCGCGTCAATGCCGCGACCTGGCGCGCGATGATCTGCAGCGCACCGTCGACCCGCGGATCGGGCGCCAGCCGCCGGATGATGTGGGTGGCGGTGCTCAGCGGCGCCAGCGGGTTGCGCAACTCGTGGCCCAGGGTCTTGAGGAACTGGTGGGTGCGCTCGCGCGACTCACGCTGCGCGGTGACGGCGCTTTCCAGCGACTCGAGCTGGGTGCGCAGGTCGGTGCGGTCGCGCAGTATCTTGACGAAGCCGACCAGCTTGCCAGCGTCGTCGCGCACCGCACACACTGTCCCGGTGGCCCAGATGCGGGTGCCGTCCTTGCGTACATGCCAGCGGTCGTCTTCGGAGCGGCTGTCCACGCTGGCCACCGCGAGTTCGTACTTGTCGAAGCCGCGCACCTGGTCTTCGGGCGTGAAAATCGCCGCCAGGTTGTGGCCGATGGCCTCGTCGGCGCTGTAGCCCAGGATTTCCTCGGCGGCACCCAGCCAGGCGGTGATGATGCCGGCGGTGTCCATGCAGATGAAGGCATGGTCGCGGTTGGCCAGCAGCCAGCGACCGGTGAGGTCCAGCGTACCGTCAGGAAGGGGGCGGCTCATCGGGCGGCTGCGCCGCAACGGCGATCGAAGGGGGCAAGGAGGTGCATCAACACGGGCATGACCCACTCTCGCCGGCCCGGCACAGCGCGCTTGTAGGACGGCATCGACAGCGCCGGTCACCGGGCGCGCACGACCTGCGCTGGCACGCCCGGCCCGAAGCGAGCGGCGCGCGCTCAGCGCGCCAGGTAGCCGCCGTCCACCGGGTAGTAGCTGCCGGTCACAAAAGACGCCTTGTCCGACGACAGCCAAAGCACCAGTTCGGCCACCTCCCCGGGCTGGCCGAGCCGGCCAATCGGGTGGGCGCCGACCAGCATGGCCTGGATGGCCGCGTCCTGTTCCAGGCCGCTGATCATCGGGGTGTGGATGAAGCCGGGACCGACCGCATTGATACGCACGCCCTGGGCGCTGTACTCGAGCGCCGCGGCCTGCGTCAGGCCCAACACGCCGTGTTTGGCCGCGGTGTAGGCCGGTGCGCCGGCAAAACCGACGGCGCCGAGGATGGAAGCCATGTTGATGATGCTGCCGCCGCCGCTTTTGAGCATCGCCGGGATCTGGTACTTCATGCCGTAGAACACGCCCGACAGGTTGATGTTGATGACCTCGGCCCAGCCGTCCAGCGGGTAGTCGGCGGTGGCTGCCTGCGGGCCGCCGATGCCGGCGTTGTTGCAGGCAATGTCGAGGCGGCCGTAGCGGGCCAGCGTCTGCGCCACCAGGGCCTCGGCGTCTGCAGGCTTGCCGACGTCGGCAGCCACAAACAGCGCGTCGCCGCCCTGGGCGCGCACCAGCGCGGCGGTTTCCTCGCCGCCGGCAAGATTCACGTCCGATACCACCACCCTGGCGCCTTCGCGGGCCCAGGCCAGCGCCACCGCGCGGCCTATTCCCGATGACGCGCCCGTGACCAGGGCCACCTTGTTTTTCAGCATGTTGTTTCTTCCTGTGATGGGTCGGCCTGGCGCCGACGGCCCGCAGCCTTCAGCAACGCCCGGAATGGACGCCGTCAGGCGCTACAGTGAAATTCTGCGCCGCCCCCGGTCCTCCGACCTTGATCTACAACAGGAGAAGGCGTCTGGACCCCATCGCCGGCGCGCAGCAGGCCGCGGTGATTCCCCACCCCCACCGCACGGCCGGCTGGCATGTGGCCGGAAGGGGAAAGCAAGCTGTCACAGGCCAGGCGATGGCGCTTTGGGTCTGCCTGCGTCGGGTTCGAAGAAGGACCAGCGCAGCCCCGGAAAACGGGCCTGCATCCGCTCTTCCACCTCATCGATGGCAGCAACCAGCGCATCGGCGCTGGGCATCGCGACCATTTTGGCCTTGACCGCGACGGCGACCTCGTCACCGAGCTGGAAGGTGATCAGATTGACGATGCGCTCGACCTCCGGCTGGGCGGCGACAAACTCAGCGATGGCGGTGCGCATCTCGGGCGACGCGGACTCGCCGGTGATCAGGCTTTTGACCTCGATGGTGACGGCGAACGAGACGCCGATCAGCAGCAGCCCGACCGCGATCGAGCCCAGCGCATCAAACATCGGGTTGCCCGTGAGGGCGGTCAGCAACAGCGCAACAAAGGCCAGGCTCAGGCCGGCGAGGGCCGCGATGTCCTCACCGGCAATCACCAGCAGTTCCGATTGCCGCGTTTCACGGAACCAGCGCCACAGGCTTTTGTCCCCGCGTTCGGGCGCCAGCGCCTGCAAGGCGCCGCGCAGGCTCACGGTTTCGAGGACCATCGCCACCAGCAGCACGCCCAGCGACGGCAACAGGTACTTCACGGGCTCGGGGTGCAGCAGCGACACGCTGCCATGCCAGACCGAAAACAGCCCGCCGATGCTGAACAGGAGAACGCCGACCATCAGGGACCAGAAGTACACGACGCGGCCGTAACCCATGGGGTGGTCCGGTGTCGGGGCTTGCTTGGCCTGCCGCATGCCGACGAGCAACAGGACCTGGTTGGCGCAATCGGCAAAGCTGTGCAGGGCTTCGGCGAGCATCGCCCCGCTGCCGGTGAAGAAGGCGGCCGCGGCCTTGGCCAGCGCAATGCCGCCGTTCGCGCCCAGCGCGTAGAGAACAGCCTTGAGGGAGCCGGCGTTTTTTGCCATGGGATCTTTCCTGTGAATCTGCGCAGTGTGGGGCCGGGCCCACGCCAAAGCCAGCACAGGAAAGCAAGGCAGCCGCCTTTTTTGCAAGCTGGCTGCACGGGTCGCGCGCGCCATGCACCGGCTGCCGCGGGAAAAATTCATGGGCTGGCCCACCCCTGAGGCGATGCCAGCCCGGCATCAGGCCGGGCGGCCCACAGCGCCAAAAGGCGTGCCCGGCACTTCAGGCCAGTGTGCGCCGGCACGGGACGGCGCCCCTTGATCTACAACAGCAAGAGGCGCAGCGGCTCAGTAGTCGGCGCGCAGCAGGCGGCGGGCGCGCGGGCTCATGCCGGCCAGCATGGCTTGCGTCATCCACGGGTAAGCGGCGACGGCGCTGATCACGGCGCGGGGCGCCTTGAAGGCGGCCTGGGCACCCGCCACAGCCTTGTTGACCAGCGCAGCGGCCGGTGCGGAACGCTTGCCGGTGCTGGACGAAGGGGTGGAACCAGGGAAAAAGGTAGCAGAAGTCATGGTGTTTCCTTGAACTGACATGACGGCAGAAGAAGGCTGCCGGACAGGGGTCATGTCTTGAATATAGGGTTAACCAGTATAAAAGTAAAACGACTTATATTGCGTTTGAGTGCATAAAAAGTGCTGGATAGATCCACCTAAAAAAACGGAGACAGCGTATGGACATCAACCTCGCCCGCACCTTCCTCGAGATCGTCGCCTGCCACAGCTTTGTGCAGGCGGCCGAACGCCTGCATGTGACCCAGACCGCCGTCAGCGCGCGCGTGAAGACGCTGGAAGACCTGCTGGGACGGCAGCTTTTTGTGCGCAACAAGGCTGGCGCCTCCCTCACGCCGGCCGGCGAGCAGTTTGTGCGGCATGCGATGACGCTGGTGCAGGTCTGGGAACGCGCGCGCCAGCAGATGGCGGTGCCGCCGGGGCGGCGCGCGCTGGTCACGGTCGGCTGCGAGATCAGCCTGTGGCAACCGCTGCTGCTGGACTGGCTGCTGTGGATGCGCGCCCAGGCGCCAGACCTGGCGCTGCGCACCGAGGTCGGCGTGGCCGAGGACCTGCTCGAACGGGTGGCGCACGGCACCCTGGACATCGTCATCGCCTACGCGCCGCGCCAGCGCCCCGGCCTGCGCGTCGAGCTGCTGATCGAGGAAAAACTGGTGCTGGTCAGCACCGCCGCGACGCGCCAGCCGCCGCAGGCGGCCGACTATGTGTATGTGGACTGGGGCAGTGAATTCGCCGCGCAGCACAGCCTGGCGTTTCCCGAGTTGTCCAGCGTCGGCCTGTCGTCCAGCCTGGGCCCGCTGGGCCTGGAGTATTTGCTGGCGGTGGGCGGCGCCGGTTACTTCCGGCAGAACGTGGTGCGGCCCCACATCCAGCAAGGCCGGCTGCACCGCGTCGCCGGTGCGCCGGAATTTCTACACCCGGCCTATGCGGTGTATGCCGCCGATGCCGACATGGCGGTGCTGACGCCGGCGCTGGCCGGGCTGCGTGCGGCGGCTGCGGGCAAGGCGGCGCCCCGGAAAACGACGGCGAAGGCGAAGAAGGCCGCGGGGGACTTGTCATCCCGGACCTGATCCGGGATCCATGCGGCAACGACCATGAACGCATTGATGTGGCCGTGGATGGCGGGTCAGGCCCGCAATGACAATAGTTTGGTCTTTCTTGCCGCGTCTCAGTGCGCGCCGGCCGCCGCGTCCAGCGTATCGCTGCTGGCTTTTTGCGGCCGCGTCAGCCAGACCAGCGGAATCAGGCACAGGAACAGCACGGCGGACACCCAGAAGATGTCATTGGCCGCCAGCATGAAGGCCTGCTGGTCCACCAGGCGATTGACCTGGGCCAGCGCCTGTTCGGCCGTCATGCCCGATGCGGTCAGGCCGGACAACGCGGCCTGCGCGGCCGGGCTGCCGGGGTTGATGGTTTCGGCGAGTTGCGCATGGTGCAGCGCGGCGCGGCTTTCCCACAGCGTGGTCGCGATCGAGGTACCCATGGCGCCCGCGGTGATACGCACGAAGTTGGTCAGCCCCGAAGCCGCCGGCATGCGATCGGGCGTCAGGCCGGACATCGTGATGGTCGCCAGCGGGATGAAGAAAAACGCCATGGCCACGCCCTGGATGATGGTCGGGATCAGGATGGTGGCGAAATCGGCCTGGGTGTTGAAGTGCGAACGCATCCACAGCACCAGCGCAAACACCAGGAAGGCAAAGGTGACGTATTTGCGCGGGTCCACACTGGCGACGGTCTTGCCGACCAGCGGTGACAACACCAGCGCCAGCAGGCCGACCGGCGCCATGACCATGCCGGCATCGGTCGCGGTGTAACCCATGAACTGCTGCAGCCACAGCGGCAACAGCACCACATTGCCAAAAAACAGGCCGTAGGCAATCGAGGTGGAGACCGTGCCGGCCCAGAAATTGCGCCGCGCAAACAGGCGCAAATCCACCACCGGGTGTTCGTCGGTCAGCTCCCAGATCAGGAAGAAGGCAAACCCGACCACCGCGATCACCGCCAGGCCGATGATCAGCGGCGAATGGAACCAGTCGTGCTCCTTGCCGAGGTCCAGCATCATCTGCAGCGCGGCAATCCACACCACCAGCAGCGACAGCCCGACCACGTCGATCGGCAACTTGCGGACCACACTTTCGCGCTTGCGGTAAAGCGCCCACGAGGCCACGGCGGCGATGATGCCGACCGGAATGTTGATGTAGAAGATCCACGGCCAGGAAAAGTTGTCGGTGATCCAGCCGCCCAGCAAGGGCCCCATCACCGGCGCGACCAGCGTGGTCATGGCCCACATCGCCATCGCCAGCCCCGCCAGCGCACGCGGGTAACTGGCCAGCAGCAGCGACTGCGACAGCGGGATCATCGGCCCGGCGACAAAACCCTGCAGCGCGCGCAGCGCAATCAGGCTGGCCATGTTGGGCGCCAGCCCGCACAGCCACGAAGCGATCACAAACAGGATGACACTGCCGACAAACAGCCGCACCTGGCCGAAACGTTGCGACAGCCAGCCGGTCAGCGGCACCGCAATCGCATTGGCCACCGCAAAACTGGTGATGACCCAGGTGCCCTGGTTCGGGCTGACACCGAGGTCGCCGGCAATCGCCGGCAGCGACACGTTGGCAATCGAGGTGTCCAGCACATTCATGAAGGTCGCCGCCGACAGGGCAATCGTGCCCCAGGTGCGTGCGGACCCTTCAAGCGGCGCGTGCGCCACGTGGTTGGCGGCGCTGGCCATGCTCAGTTCGCGCGGGAAGCAGGTGCAGCAGAGGCCAGCGCGGCGGGCGCCGGCACGGCGGTGGCCGCGGCAGTGTGGCTGACGGCGCGCGCGCGGCCGAGGTTGGCCGCAATCACGCGGCGCACCGCGGCCTCGGCGCCGTTGTCGGGCGCCGGCAGGGCCTGTGCCTGCGAAGCGGCAGCGCCGGGCGCATCGGCCAGGGTCTTGCCGTCACGGTTGCGGATATCCACCTCGGCGTCCATCGACAGGCCGACCCGCAGCGGGTTTTTCGCAATCTCTTCGGCGTTGAGCGTGATACGCACCGGCACCCGCTGCACCACCTTGATCCAGTTGCCGGTGGCGTTTTGCGCCGGCAGCAGCGCAAAGGCCGCGCCGGTGCCGACACCGAGGCCGGCCACGCTGCCGGTGTATTCGACCTTCTTGCCGTAGAGGTCGGCCACCAGCTTGACCGGCTGGCCGATGCGGATGTTGCGCAACTGCACTTCCTTGAAGTTGGCATCGACCCAGACCTGCTTGAGCGGGATGATGGACATCATCGGTGTGCCGGCGGCCACGCGCTGGCCCAGCTGCACCGTGCGTTTGGCGACATAACCATCGACAGGCGCCGGCATCGCGACACGCTGCGTGGCCAGCCAGGCCTCGCGCACCTTCGCAGCGGCGACCTGCACGCTGGGGTGCAGCTCGACGCTGGTGCCCTCGGTCAGCGCCTGGTTGCTGGCGAGCTGCTCGCGTGCGGCGGCGACGCCGGCTTGCGCTGCGGCCATCGCGCTTTTCGCATTGGCCAGTTGCGTCTGGGCATGGCCGAGTTCTTCACGCGACACCGCGCCATTGCCGGTCAGCGCCTGGCGCCGGTTCAGGTCATCGTTGGCGCGCGCGATCTCGCTCTGCGCACGCGCCACGTCGGATTCACGCAGGGTGACCTGCGCGGCCAGCGAACCGTTGTTCGCATACAGCGTGCGCACCTGGCGCACCGCCTGGGCCAGCGCGGCCTCGGCCTGGTCCAGCGCAACTTTCGCATCGGCCGGATCGAGCTGCACCAGCGGCTGGCCGGCTTTCACGAAGTCGGTGTCATCGGCCAGCACGGCGATCACGGTGCCGCCGATCTGCGGCGTGATCTGGATCACATTGCCCTGCACATAGGCGTTGTCGGTGGATTCGTAGTGGCTGGCGACCAGGAATTCGTAAGCGGCCCAGCCGAGACCGGCGACCACCACCACGGCGGCGAGTGTCGTCAGCGCCTTCTTGCGCTTCGGGTTGCCTGGTTTGGCGGCGTTGACGGAGGAAGTGTCTGCAGGGGTCGTGTTCATGATGACTGTTGTGTGTTTTATGTTGTCGTTGGGAGGGCCGCGTCAGATCGGGTCGCTCAGCGGCTGGGTACCGCGGAATTGGAGGAAAAAAGGCCTCCAGCCCCTGTCACGTCTGGCTTGTCTGCTCTTTTTTCAGGAGCATCGAGCGCGCCGGTGGCGGCGTCGGCGCTGTAGCCGCCGCCGAGTGCGCGCATCAGGCCGACCCGGGTGTCGAGCGCGCGTGCGGCCAGGTCCACCGCCTGGCGGCGCTGCGCCAGCACGCTGGTTTCGGCGGTCAGCACATACAGGTAGTTGCCCAGACCCGCCTTGTAACGCTGCACCGCGATCTCATACGCACCTTCGGCGGCGGTCTGCGCGGCGCGCTGCTCGGTCTGCTGACGGGTGATGGCCTGGCTGGACGCGACCTGGTCGGCCACATCGCGCACCGCGTCGATCACGGCGGCGTTGTAACTTTCCACCGCGGCGTCGAGGTCGGCGCTTTTGCCGCGCAGGTTGGCGCGCAGCCGGCCGGCGTCAAAAATCGGCAAACGCAGCGCCGGGCCCACGCCCCACTGCTGGCTGCCGGCGTCGAGCAGCCGGGACAGGCCGATGCTGGAGAAACCGGCGAATGCGACGAGGTTGATGTTGGGATAAAACTGGGTCTTCGCATTGGCCACATCCCTGGACGCGGCCTCCACGCGCCAGCGCGCGGCGCTGATGTCGGCGCGCCGGCCCAGCAGGTCGGCCGGAAGCGAAGCCGCCATTGCTTCTGTTTTGATAGCTGACAATGCAGGCGGAACAAGGGCTACCGCCTGATTGGGCTGCCCCACCAGGGCGCCCAGCGCATTCCGGGCCAGCGCCAGTTGCTCCTGCAGGCTTTCGATCTGCAGCCGCGCTTCGGGCAGCCCGCCTTCGCTCTGGCGCAGCTCGAGCTGGGTGTCCAGGCCGGCGTTGACGCGGTCGTTCACCAGGCCCAGGGTCTCCTGGCGCTGCGCGAGTGTGCGCTGCGCGACCTGCAACTGTTCGTTCAGCCGCGCGATCTGGAAGTAGCCACGCGCGACATTGCTGGCCAGCAGCACCCGCGCAGCCTCGGTGTCAGCCTGCGCGGCACGCACGCTGCCCAGCGCGGACGCCAGCGCCGCGCTGTACTTGCCAAAGAAGTCGAGCTCCCAGCTGCCGCTGAGCTGCAGCGTGCCGCTTTCGCGGATGGAGCCGGCCAGCGGCGCCGGCACAGCGCCATTGGCGGTGTACTTCTGGCGCGTCAGGTCCAGCCCGCCGCTGATCTGCGGCAGCTTGGCGGCGTCGGCCACCTCGGTCACCGCCTGGGCGCGCGCCAGCCGCGCCTGCGCGACCTTCAGGTTGGGATTGTTCTGCAAGGCCTGGGCCACCAGCGTGTTGAGCTGCTCGTCGCCAAACGCGCGCCACCAGTCGGCGCTCACCGGCGTCGCCGCGGCCGCGGCAGTGGGCAGGCCCAGCGATGCGGGTTCGCGCAGGCTGGCTTGCGACTGGATGCCCGACATGTCGGCGCAGCCGGCCAGGCCCGTCGCCATCAGGCCGGCGGCGACCAGGCCGGCGGTCGTGACCAGGGCCATGCGAAAGGACGCGTGCCACAGCGGCAGGCCGGCGGGCGCGGATTCCCGGCCGTCGGCGCAGGCGTCGGGAAAGATCGAAGGTGTGCTGTTATTTTTCATTTTTTTCGAGGGAGGCTTGCAGGGTCTGCGCGGTGTCGAGAATGCGGCGCAAATAGCCTTTCAGGACCTGCCACTCCTCCACCGTGAAACCGGCGAGGTGGGCGTTTTGCACGCGGCTCAGGATCGCGGGGATTTCTTTGGCCGCGGCGCGGCCTGCTTCGGTCAGTTCGAGCTTGACGACGCGCCGGTCTTCCGAGGAACGGCTGCGGCGGCACAAGTCCTTGGCCTCGAGCCGGTCGAGCAGGCGTGTCATGGAGCCGGCATCCAGCTCGCATTCGCGCGCCAGCTCGGCGGCCGTCGAACCCTTGCCCATATGCAGCTTGAGCAGCGGCACCCATTGCGCATTGGTCAGGCCGGTGGGCTCGAGTTCACGTTCCACACCCTGGGCGATCAGCGACAGGATGCGGCGCATCAGGTAGCCGATGCTTTCGTCAGGGGTGTAACCCTCTGCCCGGTAGAACTCGACCATGGGACAGGAGATCGCGTCGGCAACAGGATCGGAAGTGCGTAGGGTGACCATGGCCGCAATATTACTTGTCTAGACAATGATTGTCAAGCCTGTGGTTGCAGCGCCAATGTTTGTCGTTAAACTCAGTCCATGGTTACTTCATCCTCCACCGCGCAGCCGGCCAAGGGCGCGCCGCGCTCACTGTCCGGCCTGCTGCCCTTTCTGCGCCCCTACCGTGGCCGCATCCTGCTGGCCATGTTTTTCCTGGTGATGGCGGCGGTCGCCACGCTGGTGTTCCCGCTGGCGCTGCGCAGCCTGATCGACGGCGGCCTGAGCGCGTCCGACAAGGGCCAGCAACTGATGGCGCTGCGCACCCACTTCTTCGAGCTGTTCGGCGTGGCGGCGGCGCTGGGCCTTTTTTCGGCGGGCCGCTTCTACATGGTGAGCTGGCTGGGCGAACGCGTGACCGCCGACCTGCGCAATGCGGTGTATGGCCATGTGGTGCGGCAAAGCCCGGAGTTTTTTGAAACCACCCAGACCGGCGAGGTGCTGTCGCGCCTGACCGGCGACACCACGCTGGTGCAGACCGTCGTCGGTTCGTCGCTGAGCATGGGCCTGCGCAATGCGGTCATGGGCGTGGGCGCGCTCGGCATGCTGGTCTATACCAACCCCTACCTGATGTTCCAGGTGCTGGGCGTGCTGGTGCTGATCGTGCTGCCCTCGGTCTGGTTCGGCCGGCGCGTGCGCAAACTCTCGCGCGCCAGCCAGGACCGGGTGGCCGACTCCAGCGCGATCGCCGCCGAGGTGCTCAACGCGATTCCGGTGGTGCAGAGTTACACCGCCGAAGCGCGCGAGTCGGCGCGTTTCGACGCCTCGACCCAGGACGCTTTCGACACCGCGGTGCGGCGCACCCGGGCACGCTCGGTGCTGATCGCCTTCATCATCATCGCGACTTCGGGCGCGCTGCTCTGGGGCCTGTACCAGGGCACCCAGGCGGTGATGCGTGGCGACATCACGGCCGGCCACCTGGGCCAGACCGTGGTCTATGTGATCATCCTGGCCGGCGCCACCGCGGTGCTCGGCGAGGTGTATGGCGACCTGCTGCGCGCCGCCGGCGCGACCGAACGCCTGATGGAGTTGCTGGAAACGCGTTCGCCCGTCACCTCACCATCAAATCCGGCTGCAGCCCCTGTCCTGCGGTCCGGCAGTGCTATCAAATTCGAAGCGGTGGACTTCCACTACCCGTCCCGTCCGCTGCAGGCGGCGCTCAGCAATTTTTCGCTGGCGGTGGCGCCCGGTGAAACCGTGGCCATCGTCGGGCCCAGCGGCGCCGGCAAAAGCACGGTGTTCCAGTTGCTGCTGCGTTTTTACGACCCGGGCTCGGGCCGCATCTCGCTGGACGGCGTGCCAACGCGCGAACTGGCGCTGCAAGACCTGCGCCAGCGCATCGGCATCGTGCCGCAGGACGCGGTGATTTTTTCAACCAGCGCGCTGGAGAACATCCGTTACGGCAAGCCCGGCGCCAGCGACGAGGAAACCAAAGCCGCCGCGCAGGCCGCGTTTGCGCACGACTTCATCATGACCCTGCCCGAGGGCTACGACACCTTTCTCGGCGAGCGCGGCGTGCGCCTGTCGGGCGGCCAGCGCCAGCGCATCGCGATTGCCCGCGCCATGCTGAAAAACGCGCCACTGCTGCTGCTCGACGAGGCCACCAGCGCGCTCGACGCCGAAAGCGAACGCACGGTGCAGGCCGCGCTCGAAACCGCCATGAAGGGCCGCACCACACTGGTCATCGCGCACCGGCTGGCGACGGTGCAGCAGGCCGACCGCATCATCGTGCTGGACCACGGCAAGCTGGTCGAGCAAGGCACCCACGACCAGCTGGTTGCCGCCAACGGCGTGTACGCCCGGCTGGCGGCGCTGCAGTTCATGGACTGAAACATCCGGACACCCCTGTTCGGGGTTTTCATTATTAGTTGCATAGCTAACCAACTCCGGCTATCATCGCGCCATGTTCGACCACTGCCTCTACTTCAACACCACCGCGCTGGCGCGGGTGGTCGAGCGTGAATGGGCCGCGGCTTTCAAACCCTTCGGCCTGACACCGCCGCAGGGCTTTTTGCTGCGCCTGGTGCTGGCCCGGCCCGGGCTGTCGCAGCATGAACTGGCGACCGAACTCACCATCGCGCGCCCCACCGCCACCCGGCTGCTGGACGGCCTGCAGACGCTGGGCCTGGTCGAGCGGCGCGACGCGGCGCACGATGCCCGCCACTGGTCGGTGTTTCCGACGGCGGCGGCGCAGCGCATCCAGGCCGACCTCAACGCAGCCAGCAGTCAGGTCACCCAGCGCATCCAGCGCCAGATCGGAAAGGAGAACTTCACCGACACCGTCAGCAAGGTCCGCGGCGTCTGCTCAGCCCTCAAATGAGCATTGCTTTTTTTTGCCTTAATAGTTGCATAGCTAATCACTTTCACAAGGAGCCTTCCATGCCCATCCTCAACGTCAAGATCAGCCAGCCTGCCAGCCCTGCCCTGACCCAGGCGGTCGCCGAAACCCTGCTGGAACTCACCACCCGCATCCTGCGCAAGAAGCGCGAGCTGACCGCCATCACGCTGACGTACGTGCCGCCCGAGCAGTGGGTGGTCGGCGGCAGCACCCTCGCCGCCCAGGGAAAAAACAGCTTTTACTTCGACATCAAGGTGGTGGACGGCACCAACACCAAGGACGAGAAGGCGCAGTACATCGCCGAATGTTTCGCCGCCTTCGACAAGCTGCTGGCGCCGCTGCATCAGGAAAGTTACATCCATGTGCAGGACGTGCGGGCCGAAGCCTACGGTTTCGGCGGGCTGACCCAGGAATACCGCTACATCAAGGCCAAGCCCTGAAACCCATGTTATGCATTAACTGCATAACATTGCAGCAAGCCGGCCTTGGACAGGCCGGAGCCATCGGCCTAAGCTGTCGGACATCGCATCTTCACCAGGAGTTTGTCCATGTCGTCCACGTCCAGCCCCGCCGCCGTCGCCCCAGCGCCCGTGCATCCCCTGCCCTCCTACCTGCAGGCCGACCAGCTCGGCCCCTGGGGCAACTACCTGCAGCAGGTGGACCGGGTGATCCCGCACCTGGGCAACCTGGCACGCTGGGCCGAAACCCTCAAGCGCCCCAAGCGCATCCTGATCGTCGATGTGCCCATCCACATGGACGACGGCACGGTGGCGCACTTCGAGGGCTACCGCGTGCAGCACAACGTCTCGCGCGGGCCCGGCAAGGGCGGTGTGCGCTTCCACCAGGACGTGACCCTGTCCGAGGTGATGGCGCTGTCGGCCTGGATGTCGATCAAGAATGCTGCGGTCAACGTGCCCTATGGCGGCGCCAAGGGCGGCATCCGCGTGGACCCGAAAAAACTCTCGCGCGGTGAACTCGAGCGCATGACCCGCCGCTACACCAGCGAGATCGGCATCATCATCGGCCCGAACAAGGACATCCCGGCGCCCGACGTCAACACCAACGAGCAGATCATGGCCTGGATGATGGACACCTACTCGATGAACACCGGCTCGACCTCGACCGGCGTGGTGACCGGCAAGCCGGTGGACCTGGGCGGCTCGCTGGGCCGGCGCGAAGCCACCGGCCGCGGCGTGTTCACCGTCGGCGCCGAAGCCGCCAGCCACATCGGGCTGGACATCAGCAAGGCCCGCGTCGCAGTGCAGGGCTTCGGCAATGTGGGCGGCGTCGCCGGCAAGCTGTTTGCCGAGGCCGGCGCACGCATTGTCGCGGTGCAGGACCACGGCGGCACGATTTACCGCGAAGCCGGCCTGGACGTGCCCTCGCTGCTCAAACACGTGGCCGAGACCGGCAGCGTCGGCGGCTTTGCCGGCGCCGAAGTCCTGGCAGACGACAAGTTCTGGGACGTCGAGTGCGAGATCCTGATCCCGGCCGCGCTGGAGCAGCAGATCACCCGGCACAACGCCGGCCGCATCAAGGCCCGCATGGTCATCGAGGGCGCCAACGGCCCGACCACCCCGGAAGCCGACGACATCCTGCAGGAGCGCAACATCCTGGTGCTGCCCGACGTGATCGCCAACGCCGGCGGCGTGACCGTCAGCTACTTCGAATGGGTGCAGGATTTTTCCAGCTTCTTCTGGGACGAGGCCGAAATCAACGCCCGCCTGGTGCGCATCATGAAAGAAGCCTTCGCCGGTGTCTGGCAGGTGTCGCAAGACCACAAGGTCAGCCTGCGCACCGCCACCTTCATCGTCGCCTGCAAGCGCATCCTGCACACACGCGAACTGCGCGGCCTGTACCCCTGAGCGGGCAGCCGCTCCCTCCAAAAAAGGCGATGTCTGCGGGCATCGCCTTTTTTGTGGGTCACGAGCAAGTGAATTGAGGTCGATGAAGACGACCGCAACGTCATGCGGACTCCGGTTTTCAGGCTGCGAGGCACCATGGAGGTCCGCTGTTTGCCAGCGGCGGCAGGAGTGAATTGCTCTGGTTGCCAGCCACCTCCAGTTGCCCGATCGCCTGGCGGCACCGGCGGGCGTCAGGCGGTGGCGGCCAGCAGTTGCAGGGCCAACTGGTGCAGCCGGTGGCCGGGCTGCACCAGCGCTTCGACAATGCTGAAATGGTTCAGGCCCAGCAGGGCTTCGCGCACCGGCACGGCCTTGGGCCCCCAGGCCTGTTCGATCAGCGCGTTGTGGCGCAGGAACTCTTCGCTTTCATCGGCCCCAGCCACGGTGTAAAGCACGCCGCGCTGGGGCGCGGGAAACCAGGCCGGGCTGGCCTGTGCGACCTGTTTCGGCGTCAGGCGCAGCGAGTCCGTCAGGAAGGGCGTGTGCATCACCGAGTCGAGTTCGTACAGGCCAGAGATCGACAGCGCGTTCTTGACGAGGTCGGCCGGCAGATCGGGGGCGTGTTTTTTCCATTCGCAGGCCAGCAGCATGGCCGCCAGATGGCCGCCGGCCGAATGGCCGGCCACGGTGATGCGCGCCGGGTCGCCGCCGAAGCGCGTGATGTTGCGCCAGGTCCAGGCCAGGGCACGGACCATCTGCAGCGCGATGTCGGGAATCGTCACTGCGGGGCACAAATCGTAGTTGGGCATGACCACGCAGGCACCCGCCTCGGTGAAGGCCGGCGCAAGAAAGGAATGCTCCGACTTGTCCAGCGAGCGCCAGTAACCGCCGTGGATGAACACCAGCACCGGTGCGCCACCGGCCGCCGTCCGGGCCGCGGGAAAAACATCAAGTTTCTCGCCGGGGCTGGCGCCGTAGGCGATGTCCAGCGTGCAGGGCTGCGAATGCCGCGCCTGCCCGGAACGTTCTTCCCAGCGGCTGAAATAGTCGGCATGGTCGGGCACCAGTGCGCGATTGTTGTACATGCGGTCCAGCCAGGCGGGATCGGGATGGCTCATGGGGGCTCCTGAAAAAAAGGTTGCGTGAATGGTGGCACATTCGGCCCGCATCCTGCCGACCCGCGGGTAAACCCGCTGTGACCAGGCCAAGCAGTCAAAGTATTCTGTATACAGAGTACCGAATGAAGACACAACTCGTCAAAATCGAATCCACGCCCGACCTGGTCGATCAGGTTTACCGCTGCCTGCTTGACGCGATCAGTGAGGGGTCGCTTGCACCGGGCGCGCGCATCATGCAGGAAGATGTTGCCGAGCAGCTCGCGGTGTCGCGCCAGCCGGTGCTGCAGGCCTTGCGCTTGCTCAAGAAGGACGGCTTTGTGCTGGATGCGCCGGGACGCGGCGTGCTGGTCGCGCCGCTGGATGTGGCCTGGCTGATGCAGATTTACCAGGTGCGCAGCGCACTCGACGCGCTGGCCGCCCGCCTGGCGGCGCAAACCCGCTTCCAGATCGACCCCGAACTGATCGCGCGCGGGCGCGCGGCAACCCGCGGCAACGACGTCAAGGCCATGATGGCCGCCGATGCGCAGTTTCATGGCGCGATTTACGCGGCCTCGGGCAACCCCCTGATTGCCCAGAGCGCGCAACTGCACTGGCATCACATCCGCCGCGCGATGGGGGCCGTGTTGCAGGTGTCCACCATGCGCGAATCGATCTGGGACGAACACGAAGCCATTGCCCGTGCCATCGCCGCGGGTGATGCCCTCACCGCCGAAACCCTGATCCGCGAACACGGCGAAGACGCCAGCCGCAACCTGGCCGGCCTGCTGAACCACGCACTTCAGCCGGCGGCGCCCGGCAATGTCCACGCTGTCTGACGCACCGACCCACCCGACCCCAGGAGACAAAAAATGAAATTGAGCCCCGAGCAACTCGCGCAATTCGACCGTGACGGCTACCTGTTTTTCCCCGGCCTGTTCACACCCGAAGAAACGCAGCTGCTGAACGACGCGGTGCCCGAGCTGTACAGCCGGCGCGAAGACTACAACGTGCGCGAAAAAGGCAAGGACGCGGTGCGCACCAACTTCGCCGCGCACATGTACAGCGAGCCCTTTGCCAAACTGGGACGGCATCCGCGCATGATCGAACCGGTGCAAGACCTGCTCGGCGAGAAGCTCTACATGCACCAGTTCAAGATCAACGGCAAGATGGCGTTTGAAGGCGACGTCTGGCAGTGGCATCAGGACTACGGCACCTGGCTCAACGACGACCTGATGCCGACCGAACGCGCGATGAACGTCGCGATTTTTCTCGACGACGTCAACGAACACAACGGCCCGTTGATGTTTATCCCCGGCAGCCACAAAAAGGGCGTGGTCGACGCGAAACACGACCTGACCACCACCAGCTACCCGCTGTGGACCGTGGACAACGACCTGATCCGCCAGCTGGTGCAACGCGCCGGCGGCAAGCAGGGCGGCATCGTCAGTCCCAAGGGCCCGGCTGGCTCCATGATCCTGTTCCATTCCTGCCTGGTGCATGCCTCGGGCAGCAACCTGTCGCCCTTCAACCGCGTCAGCGTTTACCTGAGCCTGTGTGCGGTCAGCAACCACATCCGCCGCCACAAACGCCCCGAGTACATCGCACACCGCGACTTCACGCCGATCGAATGCCTGCCCGACGACTGCCTGCTGCAGGACTACCCGGTCACCCTGCCCTGGAAAGACGGCGTACCGGCGACCGCGCTGCAGACATCGATGGAGGAAATCGTGGCTGAGCGCAAGGCGGCCTGAACACCGAATCGACGCGAGCGCCTCGGGTACTTCCGGAAATTCAGAATTTCGGGATGAAGTGCGAGGCGCCCGGAGCACAGCAACCGGAATGTACTTCCTGTACATGAGGATTGCGAGCACCGCGCAACGACGCAATTCGCCCGAAAAATGGATTTACGGAAGTACCCAATGAACCTGTACACAAAACTCCAGCAACGCGCGGCCGACAACCAACCGATCCGCATCGGCCTGATCGGCGCAGGCAAGTTCGGCTCCATGTACCTCGCGCAGATCCCGAAAACGCCGGGCGTGCACCTGGTCGCGATCGCTGACCTGTCACCTGACGCTGCCCGCAGCAACCTCGCGCGTGTGGGGTGGAATCCGGCCTCAGCCCATGCGGAATCTGCCCAGGCAGCTATCAAAACAGGAGCAACCTGGATCACCGACGACTGGAATGCCGTGGTGACCCATCCGCAGATCGACATCATTGTCGAGTGCACCGGCAACCCGGTGGCGGCGGTCGAACACTGCCTGCAGGCCTTTGCACACGGCAAACACGTGGTCAACGTCACGGTGGAAGCCGATGCCTTTTGCGGCCCGCTGCTGGCGCGCAAGGCCGCCGAAGCCGGTGTGGTCTATTCACTGGCCTTTGGCGACCAGCCGGCGCTGATCTGCGACCTGGTGGACTGGGCGCGTACCTGCGGCTTCCCGGTGGTGGCGGCGGGCCGCGGCCACAAATGGCTGCCGCATTTTTGCGAATCGACGCCCGACACCGTCTGGGGCAACTACGGCCTGACGCCGGAACAGGCCGAGCGTGGCGGCCTCAACCCCAAGATGTTCAACAGCTTCCTCGACGGTTCCAAGCCGTCCATCGAATCGACGGCGGTGGCCAATGCCACCGGACTGAGCGTGCCGTCGAACGGCCTGCTGTATCCGCCGGCCAGCGTGGAAGACATTCCGTATGTGACACGCCCGATCAGCGAAGGCGGCGTGCTCGAACGCAAGGGCATGGTCGAGGTGATCTCCTCGCTGGAAGCCAACGGCCGCAAGATTCCCTACGACATCCGCATGGGTGTCTGGGTCACGGTCGAGGCCGAAACCGACTACATCAAGAACTGCTTTGAGGAATACAACGCACATACCGACCCGAGCGGGCGTTATTTCACGCTGTACAAGCGCTGGCATCTGATCGGCCTCGAAGTCGGCGTGTCGGTGGCCAGCGTGGCCTTGCGCGGTGAGCCGACCGGTGTGGCGACCTGCTGGAACGCCGACGTGGTGGCCACCGCCAAACGCGACCTGAAGCCCGGTGACATGCTCGACGGCGAAGGGGGTTACACGGTCTGGGGCAAGCTGCTGCCGGCCGACACCTCGGTCAAAATGGGCGGCCTGCCGCTGGGCCTGGCGCACAACATCAAGGTCGTGCGTGCGGTCAGGAAAGGCCAGAGCCTGAGCTGGGCCGATGTGGCGATGGACACCTCCACCGCCGCCTGGAAGGTGCGCCATGAAATGGAGAACATGTTTTCTCCTGCCATGAAGAAAGCTGCCTGACAGCCTTCGCACTGCTGCGTGCCGCATGATGGTGGCCGCACCATCTTTGGACATTCATGAGTACGAGCACGACACCGAATCCCCGCATTGCCTTTCTCGGCACCGGCAGCATGGGCCTGCCCATGGCCCGCCGTCTCTGCGAAGCCGGACACGCCCTGCAGGTCTGGAACCGCACCCCGGCCAAGGCCGCTTCTCTGGTGGCGCTGGGCGCGGTGGTGCACAGCCAGGCCGCAGCCGCGGTGAAAGACGCCGACATCGTGGTCGGCATGCTGGAAAACGGCGCGGTGGTGGACCAGGTGCTGTTTGCACAGGACGTGGCCGCTGCGATGAAACCCGGCGCGCTGTTCATCGACATGGCGTCGATCAAGCCGCGCGAAGCACGCGACCATGCGGCACGGCTGGGCGCCATGGGCATCGCCCACATCGACGCGCCGGTCTCGGGCGGCACCGGTGGCGCCGACCAGGGCACGCTGGTGATCATGGCCGGCGGCAAGGAAGCGGAATTCGAACGCGCCCTGCCCGTCTTCCGGGTCTTCGGACGGGCAACACACGTCGGCTCACACGGCGCGGGCCAGCTCACCAAACTCGCCAACCAGATGATTGTCGGCATCACCATAGGCGCGGTGGCCGAAGCCCTGCTGTTTGCGACCAAAGGTGGCGCCGACATGGCCAAGGTCCGCGAAGCGATCACCGGCGGCTTTGCCGACAGCCGCATCCTGCAGGTGCATGGCGAGCGCATGGTCGAGCGCGACTTCGCGCCGCGCGCCCGCATGGCGATCCAGCTCAAGGACATGCGCAATGCGCTGGCCACCGCCCAGGAAATCGGCTTCGACGCGCCGGTGACCACATTGTTCGAACAGCTGTACGCCGATGGCATCAGCCACGGCCTCAGCGACCTTGATCATTCAGGCCTGTTTGTTGAACTGGCCAGCCGCAACGGCATGGACTAGGGCCTGCCAGCAGCCTGAATCACGCGCCCATGAAAAAAGCCCGCAAGCTGCGGGCTTTTTTGTTGCCGGCACGAATCAGCGTGCGGGACGGGTGGGACGCTTGTGGGCGTCACGCGGCACAAACACCTTGCCGGCCGGCTTGGCGAATGCCGGCTTGCGGTCGGCGAAATCACCGCGCGGTGCGGATGCAAAACCGTCCGAACGGCCACCACCGAAACCACGGTCATCGCGCTGGGCGAAACCGCCGCTGTTGCCGTTGCCGCCGCCGAAGCCGCCGCGGTCATCACGGCGCGGGCCACGGTCGTTGAAACCGGAACGGTCTGCGTAGTTGTTGCCCTGGGGCGCAGGGCGACCCTGGAAAGGCGCACCGCCACGGTCATCACGGTTGCCGCCAAAACCACCACGGTCAGCGCCGCGGTCACCGAAAGCAGGCTTCTTGCCGGCATAACCGCCGCCAGCGCCGCCACCAAAACCGCCCGAAGGTGCACGGTCGTTGCCGAAACGGCCGCCACCGCCGCCGCCGAAGCTGCGCGGACCACGGTCATTGCGGTCACCGCCGAAATTGCCGCGCGGACGCTCCGAGGTCGGGGCGAAACGCTGCTGTGGCTCGAGGCCGGCGATCACGCTGGGCTTGAGGTTTTGCTGCGTGTAGTGCTCGATGTCCTGGATCTTGCGGCGGTCGCGGAACTCGGCGATCGTGATCGCCTTGCCTTCGCGGCCGGCACGGCCGGTGCGGCCGATGCGGTGCACATAGTCTTCGGCTTTCATCGGCAGGCCGTAGTTGATCACGTGGGTGATGCTGGGCACGTCCAGGCCGCGGGCGGCCACATCGGTCGCCACCAGGATCTGCACGCGGCCGTCACGGAAAGCCATCAGGCGGCGGTTGCGCAGGCCCTGGCCGAGTGCGCCGTGCAATGCCACGGCGCTGAAGCCTTCCTGCACCAGGTCGTTGGCCAGGCCGTCACATTCGACCTGGGTGCAGGCGAACACGATGGACTGGTTCATGGTGGTGTCGCGCAGCGAGTGGTCCAGCAGCTTGCGCTTGTGGGCCATGTTGTCGGCCCACAGCAGGGACTGCGTGATCGACGCATGTTTTTCATGCGGCGAATCGATCTCGACCCGCTGCGGCTGGCGCATCACGCGCGTGGCCAGCTGCATGATGCGCGGCGCAAAAGTGGCGCTGAACATCATGGTCTGCTTGCGCTCGATGGTGAGCTGGTTGACTTCGGTCAGGTCGTCGGCAAAGCCGAGGTCCAGCATGCGGTCGGCTTCGTCAACCACCAGGAACTGCACCTGGTCCAGCTTGATCTGCATGCTGCGCTGCAGGTCCAGCAGGCGGCCGGGCGTGGCGACCACGAGGTCGGCGTTTTGCAGCTTGGCGATTTGCAGCTGGTAAGGAATGCCGCCCACCACGTTGGCGATGCGCAGGCCGCGGCAATGGCGCACCAGGTCGATCGCGTCGGCGCAGACCTGCTGGGCCAGCTCGCGGGTCGGGCACAGGATCAGGGCGCCAGGTGTGGCAGCCTTGAAGTTGCGCGCATTGGTCGGGTCCTTGCGCTTGGGTTTTTTCAGCGGTGGCTCGCCGCGGGCGACGGCTTCGGCGCTCAGGCGTTCAAATTCCGCGCGTTCAGTGCGCTCGGCTT
>PNNC01000191.1 GCA_013824015.1 Polaromonas sp. | reverse complement strand
CCTCAGTTCAGTGGAACTGCTCTTCTTCGGTCGAGCCGGTCAGCGCGGTCACGCTGGACTTGCCGCCCTGGATGGCGGTGGTGACTTCGTCGAAGTAACCGGTGCCGACTTCCTGCTGGTGCGACACAAAGGTGTAGCCGCGGTCGCGGGCTGCGAATTCGGGCTCCTGCACCTTCTCGATGTAGGCCGTCATGCCACGCTTGACGTAGTCCTGCGACAGGTCGTACATGTTGTACCACATGGAGTGGATGCCGGCGAGCGTGATGAACTGGTACTTGTAACCCATGGCGCCGAGTTCGCGCTGGAACTTGGCAATCGTCGCGTCGTCCAGGTTTTTCTTCCAGTTGAACGACGGCGAGCAGTTGTAGGCCAGCATCTTGCCGGGGTGCACCTTGTGCACGGCGTCGGCGAACTGTTTTGCAAAGTCGAGGTCGGGCGTGCCGGTCTCACACCACACCAGGTCGGCGTAGTGGGCATAGGCATTGGCGCGGGCCACGGCCTGGTCCAGGCCCTTGCGGGTCTTGTAGAAACCTTCGGCCGTACGCTCGCCGGTCAGGAAAGGCTTGTCGATCTCGTCGTAGTCGGAGGTCAGCAGGTCGGCAGCTTCCGCATCGGTGCGGGCGATCACCAGCGTCGGCACACCGCAGACGTCGGCGGCCATGCGCGCGGCGATCAGCTTCTGGCAGGACTCACGGGTCGGCAACAGCACCTTGCCACCCATGTGGCCGCATTTCTTGACCGAAGCCAGCTGGTCTTCCCAGTGCACGCCACCGGCGCCGGACTTGATCATGGCCTTCATCAGTTCGAAGGCATTGAGCACACCGCCGAAACCGGCTTCGGCATCAGCCACGATGGGCGCGAAGTAGTCGATGTAGGCCTTGTCGCCGGCATCGATGCCCTTGGAGTGCTGGATCTCGTCGGCACGGCGGAAGGTGTTGTTGATGGTTTCCACGACCTTGGGCACCGAGTCCACCGGGTACAGCGACTGGTCCGGGTACATGGCCGAGTAGCTGTTGTTGTCGGCGGCGACTTGCCAGCCCGACAGGTAGATGGCCTTGACGCCGGCCTTGACCTGTTGCATGGCCTGGCCACCCGTCAGCGCACCCAGGCAGTTCACGTAGGGCTCGTTGTGCAGCAGGTCCCAGAGTTTTTCGGCGCCGCGACGTGCCAGCGTGTGCTCGATCGGGAAGGAGCCGCGCAGGCGCACGACGTCGGCCGCGCTGTAGCCGCGCTTGATGCCCTTCCAGCGGGGGTTGGTCGCCCAGTCTTTTTCGAGGGCGGCAATTTGCTGTTCGCGGCTCAGTTGTTCGGTGAGGGTCTGTGGCATGGGGTCACTCCGGAGTTGAAGAAAGAAAGGGGGACAAACCGCGCTGCACCTTGTTTTGCCTGTCGCTGTTTGTTCTGGACTCAACTTTAAGTCTTCTACAAGACTTTGTGAAGCTCTTATGTCTTATATAAGACAAAAAGATTGTTCAATCAAATCAACGGTGTCTGGATGTCATTTCATTATCCAAAAATGATTTTCTCGTATTGAGAAATTTTGGCGCACTGCAGCATTTTTTCATCTCACAATACGGAAGCCATTTACCGGATCATGAAATCAGGTCAGCCCCTGCCCATGGTGACAGCGCGCAGCGGCGACACGCAGGCGGCAGCAACTACGGCCGGCCGCGCGGCGCGGGGCTGCGCTGCCGCCAGTCGCCACTTGTGATCACCGGGCAGCCGGCCAGGCGCTCAGGATTGATTTCATACACCAGGCACACCGGGCCCGCCGCCGCTGCGCCCTGCATCTGCACCGCCACCTCGCGCCGGTGGTACTCGCCGCTCTGCTGCGGCCAGACCTCCTCGATTTCGTCAAGCAGGCGCTCGAGCGCGGCGCTGATGAGATAGACCTCACCGGTCACCCTGCCCTCGCCGCCCAGCAGCAAGCCGGGGTACGGCCCGAGGTCGTACAGCACGCCGGCGACGCTGGCCATGCCGATGAACTGCGGCGCTGGCTGCAGGCGCGTGATGTCCCGCACGTCGCCGCGGCGCAGGGTGCCATAAACAAAAACAGGGCGGGTGGCATCAGCGGTCATAAGTCAGGTCGGGATTTGAGGCATGATTTCCGCTCATTGTGCCGCTCGTGAGTGGCTGCACACCAACTTCCAATAACAAGCGCTGTTTTGATGAACCGCATTCTGGCCTGTGCCTGCCTCGCGCTCAGCATGTCGCTGGTCGGCAGCTATGTGGCGCTGTCCAAACCGCTGGTGGCGATCTTCCCGGTGTTCCTGCTGGCCTGGCTGCGTTTCGGCATCGGCGGCGCGGCGATGCTGCACTGGCTGAAAAAACCCGAGGGCGAAGCACCGATGACACGCCAGACCCGGCAACTGGTGTTCCTCGAGTCCTTTCTGGGCAACTTCCTGTTTTCGATCTGCATGTTGTACGGCGTCAGCCTGTCCAGCGCGGTGGCAGCCGGCGTCATCATGGCGGCGATTCCCGCGGTGGTGGCGGTGCTGAGCTGGGTCTTCCTGCGCGAGCGCATCAGTCTGCGCGTGGGCCTGGCGGTGGCCTGCGCGGTGCTCGGCATCGCGCTGGTTTCGCTATCAAAAACAGAGCTGCCACCCCATGCCGGACATGGGCTGGAGGCCGATTTCGCTTCAAACACCGTCTGGCTCGGGAATCTGCTGCTGCTGGGCGCCGTGTTCTGCGAAGCGGCCTATGCGGTGATCGGCAAAAAACTCACCGGCGTGCTGGGCGCCAAACGCATCACGGCCCTGATCAACCTCTGGGGTTTTGTGCTGGTCACGCCGATGGGCCTGTGGCTGGCCTGGCGTTTCGACTTTGGCGCGGTGGCGGCTGGCCACTGGCTGCTGCTGCTGTTTTACGCGCTGGCGGCCAGCGTCTGGACGGTGTGGCTGTGGATGACCGGCCTGCAGGCTGTGCCAGCCAGCCGCGCCGGTATCTTCACCGTGATGCTGCCGGTCAGCGCAGCGCTGGTCGGCGTGTGTGTGCTCGGCGAGTCCATGGGTGCCACGCAACTCGCGGCGTTTGCGTTGGCGCTGGGCGGCGTGCTGCTGGCCACGCTGCCGGAACGCGTCAAAGGCCAGCCTGTACCGTCAGCCCGCAAATAAGGCCTTGTGCTGCTCGCGCAGCAGGTTTTTCTGCACCTTGCCCATGGTGTTGCGCGGCAGTTCGGCGACCACAAAGCAACGCTTGGGTATCTTGAAGTTGGCCAGGCCCGCTTTCAGCGCGGCAATGATGGCGTCGCCGTCCAGCGTGCTGCCGGGTTTGGCGATCACGATGGCCACGCCGACCTCGCCAAAGTCCGGGTGCGGCACGCCGACCACCGCGCTTTCGGCCACGCCCGGCATGTCGTTGATGTAGCCCTCGATCTCGGCGGGGTAGACGTTGTAGCCGCCGCTGATGATCAGGTCCTTGCTGCGGCCGACGATGTGGATGTAGCCGCGCTCGTCGATTTTTCCGACGTCGCCGGTCTTGAAGTAACCGTCGCTCGTGAACTCTTCCCTGGTCTTCTCGGGCATGCGCCAGTAACCCTGGAACACATTGGGGCCCTGGACCTCGATGCCGCCGACCTCGCCGGCCGGCAGGGTCTGGCCGCCATCGCCCTGCACGCGCAGCTTGACGCCCGGCAGCGCAAAACCGACCGTGCCGCCGCGGCGCTCGCCGTCATAGGGGTTGGAGGTCAGCATGGCCGTCTCGCTCATGCCGTAACGCTCGAGGATGGTGTGGCCGGTACGTTCCTGCCAGGCCTTGAAGGTTTCGATCAGCAGCGGCGCCGAACCGGCAACAAACAGGCGCATGTTGCGGCAAGCCTCGCGCGTCAGCCCCGGCTCGGCCAGCAGCCGCACATACAGGGTGGGCACCCCCATGAACACGGTGGCCTCGGGCAGTTTTTCCACCACGAGTTTCGGGTCGAACTTCGACAGCCAGATCATCTTGCTGCCGTTGATCAGCGCGCCGTGGATGGCGACGAACAGCCCGTGTACATGAAAAATCGGCAGCGCGTGGATCAACACGTCGCCAGCCTTCCAGTGCCAGTAGTCCTTGAGCACCTGCGCATTGCTCAGCATGTTGCCGTGCGACAGCATGGCGCCCTTGCTGCGCCCGGTGGTGCCGCTGGTGTACAGGATGGCGGCCAGGTCATCGGCCTTGCGCTGCACCACCTCATGGCGGTCACTGCACTGCGCAGCGCGGTCCAGCAGCGAGCCGGTGCGGTTGTCGTCCAGGCTGAAGACGTTGTAGGTGCCCTGCTGGAAGGCGATCTTGCTGACCCAGCCAAAGTTCTTGCGGCTGCACACCACCACCGAGGGTTCGGCGTTGCCGATGAAATATTCCATCTCGGCGCTCTGGTAGGCGGTGTTCAGCGGCAGGAACACATAACCGGCGCGCAGCGTCGCGAGGTACAGCATCATGGCCTCAACCGACTTTTCCACCTGCACCGCCACACGCGCGCCTTCGGGCAGCTGCAGCGACTTCAGCAGGTTGGCCAGCATGGCCGTGCCGCGTTCGAGGTCGCGCCAGGAGTAAAACAGGCCGTTGTCGGTTTCCACCGCGATGCTGTCGAGATCCTCGGGAAAGGCCGCGCGCAGGGCGGCAAACAGATTGTTGTTGTTCATGGGTGGGTCACCTGGCAATCGACATCGGAAAAGAAAGAAAAAACAGGAAAAAAAGCAGGACGTCAGAAGTCGGGAGAACGTTTATCGACAAACGCTGCAATACCTTCACGGTGCTCGGCAGAGGCTGCGTAGGCATAGGCATCTGCTATCAAATCAGTAGCTGGCGGCGCTTGCTGGACATGGGCCAGGGCCCGAAACGTCTGTTTGTTCAGGCGTGCAGCCTGCGGCGCCAGGCGGCTTACCCGGCGGGCCATCATGCCAGCTTCATCGGCGACGGCCTGATCGGGCAACACATGGTGGAGGAAACCGCGCTGCGCCGCCGTCGCGGCATCCAGCACCGCCGCCGCCAGCAGCATCGCGCGAGCGCTGGGTTCGCCGGCCGCACGCATCACCAGCGCCAGCTCGCGCGGCGCCATCGGAAAGCCCAGCTTCGCAATCGGTGCGCCGAACTTCGCCGAGGCACCGGCCAGCCGCAGGTCGCAGCAACTCGCGATCTCCAGGCCAGCGCCCATACAGGCGCCTTCGATCTGCGCAACGATGGGCACATCACAGTCCAGCACGGCCTGCAGGCCGCCCCAGACCAGCTCGTCGTGAAACTGCCGCAAGCTGGCTTCCTCGAAGCGGAAATCGGCATATTCGGAGATGTCGCCGCCGGCGCAGAAGTTGCCCCCCTCGCCCGCCAGAATCACGCAGCGCAGGGAGGCGTTCTGCTGGATGCTTTCAAACACCGCGCGCAACTCCTGCCACATCACACGTGACATGGCGTTGAGCTTGCCCGGGTGGGACAGGGTGACACGCGCGACCGAGTCCGCGATGTCCAGACGAACCTGTCCGGTCATGAATGGCTTTGCAAAATCAGTCGAGCTTGGCGCCGGAAGCCTTGACCACCTGCGTCCACTTCTTGACTTCGGCGCTGATGAAGCTGCCGAACTGGGGGCCGCTCAGGCCGGCAAATTCCGCACCCTGGCGCGCCCAGACCGCCTTGGCTTCGTCGGTGGTGCAGGCCTTGCGGATTTCCTCGATGGCGCGGGCCTGGGCGTCGGCCGGCATGCCCTTGGGACCCCAGACGCCGTACCAGGTGGTCACGTTGTAATCGGGCAGGCCCATCTCGGCGGCGCTCGGCACGTCGGGAATCGCCGGGTTGCGCTTGTTGCCCGAGACCATCAGCGCCTTGATGCGGCCGCCGGCAATGTGGGCGGCTGACGAGCCCAGACCGTCGAACATCATCTCGACATCACCGGCGATCAGGCCCTGCAGCGCCGGGCCGGCGCCGCGGTAGGGAATGTGGGTGATGAAGGTTTTGGTCTGTTGCTTGAACAACTCGCCCGCGAGGTGGTGCGAGGTGCCGGCACCGGCCGAGCCGTAGTTGAGCTTGCCCGGGTTCCTGCGCGCGTTGTCGAGGAAGTCCTTGAAGTTGGCCACCGGCAGTTTTTGCGGATTCACCACCACCACCTGCGGCACGCTGGCCACCAGGATCAGCGGCACCAGGTCTTTTTCGATGTCGTAATCGAGCTTGGGGTACATGCTGGGCGCAATGGTGTGGTGCACCGCGCCCATGAACAGGGTGTAACCATCGGGTGATGCCTTGGCCGCAATGCTGGCGCCCAGCGTGCCGCCCGCGCCGCCGCGGTTGTCGATGATCAGTTGTTTGCCGGTCAGGCGCGCAAACTGGGCCGACATCGGACGCGCAAACGCATCGGTGCCGCCGCCTGCCGGGAAAGGCACGATCACGGTGACCGGTTTGGCCGGCCAGCCCGATTGCGCGTAGCTGCCCATTGAAAATGCGGCAGCGCCTGCCGCAGCGGCGCGCAGCACATCCCGTCGGGATGCCTGGATGTCAAAACTCGATGTCATGCTGTCTGTCTCCTGTCGTTGTGGATCAATAAAAATCGGTTCAAGCACAAAGTTCAAATATACAAATCTTCGATGGCGCCGGATACGGGGATTTTCCCCTGCGCAAGCAACGCGCGATGTTTGTCCAGGCGCTTGAGGTCATACAGGTAATTGACCATCAGGCCGCAGGACTGCTTCAGGCCTTTCGGTGAAGGATCGCCCGCCCAGTTGATGCGCTCGACGCGCGCGCCGTTGCCCAGATGGAAACGTGCGACCGGGTCGAGCGGCTTGCCGTCGTCGAGTTCACGACCCAGGTACTGCGCCGCGGCATGCAGCAGCACACGGCGCACCGGCGACTTCTCGCTCAGGGCCAACGCATTGTCGGCAGCTGTAAGGAAGTGTTGCGCCGTCGGCGGCTCGAAGCCGACCGCCCGGCCCAGCAAGGTGAGGTCCTTCTCATCGAGTTGCGCCAGCAGGCTGGTCGCGTTTTTACCCAGCCAGGAGCGAAAGCCCGGAATCGGCGACAACGTGGCGAAATTTTTCAGGCGCGGAAATTCCTCATGCAGGGTTTCGACCACACGCTTGATCAGCGAATCGCCAAAACTCACGCCGCGCAAGCCGGTCTGCGTGTTGCTGATCGAATAAAAAATCGCGGTCGTGGCCTTCTTCAGATCAGCCGGCGCAGCCGACTCGTCGAGCAAGGGTTCGATGCTGGCGGCCATGTCGTCGATCAGCGCCACCTCGACAAAAATCAGCGGCTCGTCGGGCATGCGCGGGTGAAAGAAGCCATAACAGCGGCGGTCGCTGTCGAGCCGGTTTTTCACATCGGCCCAGCTCTTGATGTCATGCACCGCTTCGTACTTGATCAGTTTTTCGATCAGCGAGGCCGGCGAGTCCCAGCTGATGCGGCGCAGGTCCAGGAAACCCACGTCGAACCAGGTCGAGAACATGTACTCCATCTCGACATCCAGCGCCTGCAGGCGTTTGTCGGCCTTCAGGTGCGGCAGCAGGTCGGCGCGCAGGTTCACCAGGAAACGGAAACCCTCGGGAAAGGCACTGAAGCGCTGCAGCAGGCGCCGGCGCGGCGACACGGTGGCGCGCCGGTAACGCACCTCGGCCACCGCCTCGTCGGGCGTGCCCACCGCGGCGGCGAACTGCGTCTGCGCCAGCTTGACCTTGGCCGCGTCGGCGACAAACTGCTCACTCATCAGCAGCCACATGTCGCGACGCTCATCGAGCGAGGCATTGGCATACCAGCCGGCCACACCCATGGCGCGGCGCCCGCCCTCGACCTCGCTGACCTGCGGGTCGACGATGGCCTTGAGTTCTTCCAGCGTGCGGCGCAACACGCGCGGCGACAGCGCTTCTTCCTTTTGCCGCAGCGTCGCGGCAAGGCGTTCGCGCGTGCTGCGCACGGCCGTCGCATTTGCGCCTGACTTGGTAGCAGCCTGCGCACGTTCGGCGTGGGCTGGCGCCTTTTTCGGCTCTGTTTTTTCAGGGCTGCGCAGAATCGACACGCTGCGCGCAATCCAGTCGGGCGTGTTCATGGGGCGGCCTGTGGGGTGGTTGTGAATTCGTGAGTTGCGGTGTTGATGCTCAGGCGATGGCTCATGCTGTCGCCTCCCGCTACGCTAACGGTCTGTACGCGAAAAGGCGTCGGCTCACTGCTGGGGTGCCCTTTACTGCCGATCCCCAACAAGCTGGGGCCCCTCGTCAGGTAGGTCACCCCAGCACCTTCGTTCTCTGATTCCTGGCGAGTTCCCTGAGGGCTTCTCGCTGGCGGGTCAGGTGGGTGCGCATGGCGGCGTCGGCGCCTTCGCTGTCGCGGGCCTTGAGTGCGGCAAACACTGCCATGTGTTCGGACAGGCTTTGCTGGAGTCGGCCGGGCGCGTGCAGTTGCTGCGAGCGGGCCAGCTTGAGGATCTTGCGCAGGTCGGAAATCGCCATCGCCAGCCAGCGGTTGTCGGCCAGCGCAATGATGGCTTCGTGAATCGCGAAGTTGGTGTCGTAGTAGTCGTTGATGCGGCCGGCACTGGCGTGGCTGTTCAGGCGTTCGTGCAAGGTGGTCAGCGCAGCCAGGTCGGCGTCGCTGGCGTTGCGGGCCGCCTCGAAAGCGCAGCGTCCTTCCAGCAGCGCAATCACCGGGAAGATATCGTCCAGGTCTTTTTCGGTGACCTCGCTGATGAAGCAGCCGCGCCGCGGTTCGTGGCGCAGCAGGCCTTCGGCCGTCAACACCTTCAGCGCTTCCCGCAGCGGCGTGCGCGAGATCTGCAGGCGCTCGCACAACACCAGCTCGTCGAGAAATGTGCCGGGCGCATACATGCCGGCAAAAATCTGCTCGCGCAGGGTCGCGGCGACTTCCTGGTGCAGCGAGTTCTGGACAAGGCGCATGGTGTCAGCCCGCCCTGCCGCGGCCAGGCACCGGGCCGGACACGCGCCACACGGATCGGTGTGCGTGGACGAGACAATGCGCGGGCGGTGTTGGGTGGGTTCTCATAATTTTGTGTAATTACAGGTAATTATTGACATGCCATCGCTTCCTGACAAGGGGTTTGACGCAAAAAAAGACAGGTGAAAACCCGCAGGCCAGGGCGGACGACGCGGCCCACCCAGCACCCCCAGCCGGCCTGCAGCTGCCGGGGCGTGGCTTATTTGCTATACAAAAAATAGCAAACTATTGAGTGCGGACATGGGCTAGGCCCGTTTTTCAGCCCACACCCAGAGCCAGACGCCGGCCGCGATCATCGGCAGGCACAACCACTGCCCCATGCTCATGCCGAGCGCCAGGATGCCCAGATAGTCGTCGGGTTCGCGGAAAAACTCGGCGATAAAACGGAACAGGCCGTAGCCGACCAGAAAAGCCGCCGACACCTGGCCGGTCTTGCGCGGCTTGCGGGCATACAGCCAGAGCAGCACAAACAGCAGCAGGCCTTCCAGCAGGAACTGGTAAACCTGCGAAGGATGGCGCGGCGCGAGCGTGCCGCTGTTCCTGAACACCATGCCCCAGGGCAGGTCCGGGCTGCTCAGGCGCCCCCACAACTCGCCGTTGATGAAGTTGCCGACCCGTCCCGCGGCCAGCCCGGTCGGCACGCAGGGCGCGATGAAGTCCATCACCTGCAGCCAGGGTTTTTGCCGCGTGCGCGCAAACCAGATCTGCGACACCAGCACGCCCAGCATGCCGCCGTGAAAACTCATGCCGCCCTGCCAGACGTAGAGGATCTCCAGCGGATGCGCCAGGTAATAGGCCGGCTTGTAGAACAGGCAATAACCAATCCGCCCGCCCAGCACCACGCCCATCACGCCAAGGAACAGGATGTCCTCGATGTCCTTGCGGCTCCAGGCCGCCGGCCCGGTCATCGAGGCATAGGGCTGGTGGCGCAGGCGGCGCATGCCGAGAAACAGGAACAGGCCGAAGGCCGCCAGGTAGGTCAGGCCGTACCAGTGGATGGCCAGCGGGCCCAACTGCAGGGCGACGGGATCGATGGTGGGGTGAATCAGCATGGGGCTATTTTGCACGGACGCGCCGCACAGCCGTGTAGGCCGCCGGCGCACAAGCGCCCGCCGGCAGGTCACGGCCGCCCGGGTTTCAGCCGGGGCCGACCGGCGCGCAGTCGATAAAACGCGCCACGCAGGCGGGCGCTGCGCCTTCGGGCCAGACCAGGCTGGTTTCGCACACCGGTACCTGGCGGCCTCTGCGGCCGGTCACGCTGCGGTAGACCACCCCGGGGCGCTGGAACTGCCGCACGCTGTCCGGCACCCAGGCCACGCCCAGGCCGGCCGACACCAGGTTGACGATGGTCTGCATCTGGATCGCCTCCTGCGCGACCTGCGGCGGCTGGGCGGCGGCATGGTACATGCCGAAGATCGCGTCGTAGAGGGATGGCAGGATGCGGCGCGGAAAAATCACCAGCGCCTGCGTCAACACCTGATCCAGCGTGAGTGCCGGCCGCGCGGCAAGCGGATGCCGTTCAGGCAGCGCCAGCACCAGCGGCTCACGCGCCACACGCCGGCTGTTCAGGCCCGGGGGTGCAAAGCCCGGTGAATGCAGGATCACGCCGGCGTCGATATCGTGGCGCTCGAAGGCCTGCAACTGCATGTCGCCCGTGGCCTCCAGCAGCTCGAGCTGGACCCGCGGGTTGTGTTCGCGGAAGGTCCGCACCCACTCGGGCAGCAAGGAAAAGCCGGCCGTCGACACAAACGCCAGCCGCAGCCGTCCGACTTCCCCGGCATCGGCGGCTCGCGCCTGCCCGGGCAAGGCCTGCGCCCGCGCCAGCAGGTCCAGCACCTGCGGCAACAAGGCCGCGCCGGCCGCCGTCATCAACACGCTGCGTTTGGTCCGATCGAACAGGCGCACGTCCAGCAGCGCCTCCAGGTGGGCAATCGCTTGCGTCAGCGGCGGCTGCGTCATGTGCAGGCGCGCTGCGGCGCGGCCGAAATGCAGTTCTTCGGCCACAGCGGCAAACTGGCGCCAGAGCCTGAGTTCGATGGTCGGGCTACTCATATGCCCGGCATATTAATGCATACCCAAAAATATATTGGAAGCACAAAACAAGGCGGGGCATACTTTAGCCTTCGACTCCCCACTTCAAAGAAGACACCCCATGAACCAGCAGGACAAGGACGGCGCCGGCGACGCGATCAACCGCCGCAGCAAAAACATCACCGAAGGCACCTCGCGCGCGCCCAACCGCTCGATGTACTACGCGATGGGCTACGAAGCCGGCGACTTCAAGAAACCCATGGTCGGCGTGGCCAACGGGCACAGCACCATCACCCCCTGCAACAGCGGCCTGCAGAAACTGGCCGATGCGGCGATTGCCGGCATCGAGGAAGCCGGCGGCAACGCGCAGGTCTTCGGCACACCGACGATTTCCGACGGCATGGCCATGGGCACCGAAGGCATGAAGTATTCGCTGGTCAGCCGCGAAGTGATCTCGGACTGCATCGAGACCTGCGTGCAGGGCCAGTGGATGGACGGCGTGCTGGTGGTCGGCGGCTGCGACAAGAACATGCCCGGCGGCCTGATGGGCATGCTGCGCGCCAACGTGCCGGCCATCTATGTCTACGGCGGCACGATACTTCCCGGCCACTACAAGGGCAAGGACCTGAACATCGTCAGCGTGTTTGAAGCCGTCGGTGAACATTCGGCCGGCCGCATGAGCGACGAGGACCTGCTGCAGATCGAGCGCCGCGCCATCCCTGGCACCGGCAGCTGCGGCGGCATGTACACCGCCAACACCATGTCATCGGCTTTCGAGGCGCTGGGCATCTCCCTGCCCTACTCCTCGACCATGGCCAATCCGCACGACGAAAAAGCCAACTCGGCGAAAGAGTCGGCCAAAGTGCTGGTCGAGGCCATCCGCAAGAACATCAAGCCGCGCGACATCGTGACGAAAAAGTCGATTGAAAACGCCGTGGCCGTGATCATGGCCACCGGTGGCTCGACCAATGCGGTGCTGCACTTCCTGGCGATCGCCCATGCGGCCGAGGTGGACTGGACGATTGACGATTTCGAACGCGTGCGGGTCAAGACACCGGTGCTGTGCGACCTCAAGCCCTCGGGCAAATACCTGGCCGTCGATCTGCACAAGGCCGGCGGCATCCCGCAGGTCATGAAGACTTTGCTGGCAGCCGGCCTGCTGCACGGCGATTGCATGACGATTGAAGGCAAGACGATTGCCGAGGTGCTGAAAGACGTGCCGGACGCGCCGCGCGCCGACCAGGACGTGATCCGCCCGATCGACAAGCCGATGTACGCGCAAGGTCACCTGGCCATCCTCAAGGGCAATCTCTCGCCCGAAGGTTGCGTCGCCAAGATCACCGGCCTGAAAAACCCGGTGATGACCGGCCCGGCCCGCGTGTTCGACGACGAGCAGTCGGCGCTGGCCGCGATCCTGGCCGGCAAGATTGTGGCGGGCGATGTGATGGTGCTGCGTTACCTCGGGCCCAAGGGCGGTCCCGGCATGCCCGAGATGCTGGCGCCGACCGGCGCGCTGATCGGCGCAGGCCTGGGCGAAAGTGTGGGTCTGATCACCGACGGGCGCTTTTCGGGCGGCACCTGGGGCATGGTGGTCGGCCACGTGGCGCCGGAAGCGGCCGCCGGCGGCAACATTGCCTTCATCAAGGAAGGTGACTCGATCACCATCGATGCCAGGCAGTTGCTGCTGCAGCTGAACATCAGCGACGCCGAGCTGGCAAAACGCAAGGAAGGCTGGAAAGCCCCGCTGCCCCGTTACATGCGCGGCGTGCAGGCCAAGTTCGCCTTCAACGCCTCCAGCGCCAGCAAGGGCGCCGTGCTCGACGATTATTGAAATCGCGGCAACACGCCGACCATTTAAAAAAAGCCCCTGCAGGACTGCAGGGGCTTTTTTTTGCCGGAACCTGGCAAACGGCTCCGGTTCAAGCAGGCGCAGCGGACCGTCGGGGGGCCGCGCAGCACACGCAGTGACAAGCGTGGGGGCGCTATTTACTTCCTTTTTTTGAGCATCCCCATCGCATCGCGCTGCTTGTCGATGCGGTCCTGCCTGCGCTTTTCCATTTTTTCCATTTCCTTCTTCTTGGTGTAACCGCTGGAATCGGCCCACCACCACCAGACCACGGCCAATGCAAACGGGATCAGGACAATCCACCAGTCCAGGGTGGCCACCGGGCCGATTTCAAGGTATTTCAGCAGGATGCCAATGATGCCGATGAACAGGAAAAACATGAGGACTCCTTAATCAGGGTGGAAACCCTTCGTCAGCAAGGTCAACCCACACCACTACAATTGCGTTAATTGAATGTAACCGAATCCATACCCAAAACTCTTCCCACGAGGTTAACGATGAAACGTGTTTTCTTGGTGATTGCTACCCTGGCCGCCGGCGCGGTGGTGTCCACGCCTGCGCTGGCTGACCTGCAGTTGGCCACCGCCAAAAACTGCATGGCCTGCCATGCCGTGGCGACCAAACTCGTGGGCCCTTCCTACAAGGACGTGGCCGCCAAATATGCGGGTCAAAAAGACGCGGTGGACAAGCTGGCCGCAAAAATCATCAAGGGCGGCTCCGGCGTCTGGGGCCCGGTGCCCATGCCGGCCAATGCACAGGTCAACGACGCCGAAGCCAAGAAGCTGGCTGCCTGGGTGATGACGCAGAAATAAGCCTGGCTCGCCAGCAAAAAAAAAGCCCGCTGTCCGCGGGCTTTTTTCATGGGTGCGGCACTGCGGCGCCGCCGTTGATCACTGCTTTTCAGACAGCTGATCGAGAATCGCCGGGTTTTCCAGGGTCGAGGTGTCCTGGGGGGCTGTTTCCCCCTTGGCGATGCCGCGCAGCAGGCGGCGCATGATTTTGCCGCTGCGGGTCTTGGGCAGGTTGTCGCCGAAACGGATGTCCTTGGGTTTGGCGATCGGACCGATTTCCTTGCCGACCCAGTCGCGCAGCTCTTTGGCAATGGCCTTGGCCTCGTCGCCGGTCGGGCGCGAACGCTTGAGCACCACAAAGGCCACAATCGCCTCGCCGGTCAAATCGTCGGGACGGCCCACCACCGCCGCCTCGGCCACCAGCGCCGAGTGCGAGACCAGCGCCGACTCGATCTCCATGGTGCCCATGCGGTGGCCCGACACATTGAGCACGTCATCGATGCGGCCGGTGATGCGGAAATAACCGCGATCCGTGCTGCGCACCGCGCCGTCGCCGGCCAGGTAATACTTGCCGCCCATCTCCTCGGGGAAATAACTCTTCTTGAAGCGTTCCGGGTCGTTCCAGATGGTGCGGATCATCGAGGGCCAGGGGCGCTTGACGACCAGCATGCCGCCGGAGCCGTTGGGCACGTCCTTGCCGAGCTCGTCAACAATCGCCGCCATGATGCCGGGCAGCGGCAGGGTGCAACTGCCGGGCACCAGCGGCGTCGCGCCGGGCAGCGGCGTGATCATGTGGCCGCCGGTCTCGGTCTGCCAGAAGGTGTCGACCACCGGGCAGCGCTCGCCGCCGACGTTTTTGTAGTACCACATCCAGGCTTCGGGATTGATCGGTTCTCCGACCGAACCGAGGATGCGCAGGCTGCTGAGGTCGGAGCGCGCGGGATGCACTTTTTCGTCGCCCTCGGCCGCCTTGATCAGCGAGCGGATCGCGGTCGGCGCGGTGTAGAAAATCGTGACCTTGTGTTTTTCGATCATCTGCCAGAAACGGCCGGCGTTCGGGAAGGTCGGGATGCCTTCGAAGATCACCTGGGTCGCGCCGGCGGCCAGTGGACCGTAGGCCACATAGGTGTGGCCGGTGATCCAGCCGATGTCGGCAGTGCACCAGAACACATCGGAAGGCTGGATGTCGAAGGCCCAGTCCATGGTCAGCTTGGCCCACAGCAGATAACCGCCGGTGCTGTGCTGCACGCCCTTGGGTTTGCCGGTGGAGCCGGAGGTGTAGAGAATGAACAGCGGGTGTTCGGCGCCGACAAACTCGGGCTCGCAGGTGGCCGGCTGCTTTGCGGTGACCTCGTGCATCAGGCTGTCGCGTCCGGCGACCATGTTGCAGGCGGTGGCCGTGCGCTGGTAGACGATCACGTTCTTGATGGACTCGCAGCCGCCCATGGCGATACCTTCATCAACGATGGCTTTCAGCGGCAGTTCCTTGCCGCCGCGCAGCTGGAAGTTGGCGGTGATGACAGCCACCGCACCGGCATCCTGGATGCGCTCCTGCAGGCTCTTGGCGGAAAAGCCGCCGAACACCACCGAGTGGGTCGCGCCTATGCGCGCGCAGGCCTGCATCGCCACCACACCTTCGACCGTCATCGGCATGTAGATGATGACGCGGTCGCCCTTCTTGATGCCCATGGCCTTGAGCGCATTGGCGAACTGGCACACCTTGCCGTGCAATTCCTTGTAAGTGACGTTGGTGACCTTGCCGTCATCACTCTCGAAGATGATGGCTTTCTTGTTTTCGGTCGCGGTGCCGAGATGCCGGTCCAGGCAGTTGTACGAGGCGTTGAGCTCGCCGTCGGCAAACCATTTGTAGAACGGGGCGTTCGATTCGTCGAGTATCTGGGTGAAAGGTTTTTTCCAGCTCAGGTTCTCGCGCGCCAGCCGCGCCCAGAATCCCTCGAAGTCTTTTTCGGCTTCGGCGCACAGCGCGTTGTAGGCATCCATGCCCGAGATGCGGGCGGTTTTGGCCAGCTCGGGATTGGGGAAAAAGACCCGGTTTTCAACCAGTGTGGACTCGATGGCGGATGAAGGCGCGTTCATGATGGCTTGTCTCCTCGGGTTGTCATTAATGCGTGCTAATGTCATGTTCAGCACTTACAGACCACTGACTGGCTGGAAGCTTACAAATTTAACCTGCATTCAGGAAGCCGGGCGGCGAGCCTACAATCCGCACAGTCCGTAAAAACCCTCATAAGCCATGTCAGATCCCAAGCCTGTTGTCACCAAAGCCTCGCCGCTGCGCCCGATTCCCAACTTCATTTTTGCCAGCCGCTGGCTGCAGTTGCCGCTTTATGTGGGCCTGATCGTTGCACAGGGCGTCTACGTGTTTCACTTTCTGGTCGAGTTGCTGCACCTGGTCGAAGCGGTTTTCGGCAGCCAGACCGCCCTGCAGGCGCTGGTGACCAGCATTGGCTACAAGACCGATGCGCCCATCACCACGCTCAATGAAACCGTGATCATGCTGGTGGTGCTGGCGCTGATTGACGTGGTCATGATCTCCAACCTGCTGATCATGGTGATCGTCGGCGGTTATGAAACCTTTGTCAGCCGCATGAACCTCGAGGGCCACCGCGACCAGCCCGAGTGGCTGAGCCATGTCAACGCCTCGGTGCTCAAGGTCAAGCTGGCCACCGCCATCATCGGCATCAGCTCCATCCACCTGCTGAAAACCTTCATCAACGCCGACAACTACACCGACCGGGTGCTGATCGCGCAGACCGTGATTCACATCACCTTCCTGCTGTCGGCCCTGGCCATCGCCTACACCGACAAGATCATGTCCAGCATCGGGTCGCAGAAACACTGAGCGCGTCCCGCCGCCACATAAAAAAGGGGCCTGTCGGCCTTTTTTTTTGGATAGCATCGACCTCCAGCCCATGCCGGATGGACTTCGGTAGCTCTCAATTTCATAGCGGATGACTTACCGCCCGGTCATGTTTTTCGGCACCACCCAGGCGTCGAACTGCTCCGCGGTCACGTGACCCGAGGCCAGCGCTGCCTCACGCAGGCTGCTGCCCTCCTTGTGCGCCTTCTTGGCGATGAAGGCGGCCTTGTCATAACCGATGTGCGGGTTCAGCGCGGTCACCAGCATCAGCGAGCGGTCCACGAGTTCGGCGATGCGGTCACGGTTCGGCGCGATGCCAACGGCGCACTGGTCATTAAAACTGACCATGCCGTCAGCCAGCAGGCGCACGCTCTGCAAAAAATTGTGGGCAATCATGGGCCGGAACACATTGAGCTCGAAATTGCCGGAAGCGCCGCCCATGTTGATGGCGACGTCATTGCCAAAGACCTGGCAGCAGAGCATGGTCACCGCCTCGCTCTGGGTCGGGTTCACCTTGCCCGGCATGATGGACGAGCCCGGCTCGTTCTCAGGGATGGACAACTCGCCAATGCCGCTGCGCGGGCCGCTGGCCAGCCAGCGCACATCGTTGGCGATTTTCATCATGCTGGCAGCCAGGGTTTTCAGCGCGCCGTGCGCATGCACCAGGCCGTCGGCAGACGCCATCGCCTCGAACTTGTTGGGCGCGGTCACAAACGGCAGGCCGGTCAGACGCGCCAGTTCGGCCGCCACCTGTTCGGCATACCCTTTCGGCGCGTTCAGTCCGGTGCCGACGGCGGTGCCGCCCAGCGCCAGTTCATACAGATGCGGCAAGGCGGCGCGCAGATGTTTGTCGCCGTGGTCGAGCTGGGCCACGTAACCGGAAAACTCCTGGCCCAGGGTCAGCGGCGTCGCGTCCTGCAAATGGGTGCGGCCGATCTTGACGATGCTGTCGAAGTCCTGCGCTTTTTTCGCCAGCGTGCCGCGCAGTTTTGCAATCGCCGGCAGCAGCCGGTTCGTGATCGCGTCCACCGCCGCCACATGCATCGCGGTCGGGAACACGTCATTCGACGACTGGCTGCGGTTCACGTCGTCGTTGGGATGCACCAGCCGGCTTTCCCCGCGCTCACCACCGAGGAGTTCACTGGCGCGGTTGGCCAGCACCTCGTTGACGTTCATGTTGGTCTGGGTGCCGGAGCCGGTCTGCCAGACCACCAGCGGGAACTCGTCCGCATGTTGGCCCGCGATCACCTCGTCGGCCGCGGCGATGATGGCCTGGGTCTTCTTCTCGTCCTGCAAGCCCAGCGCGTGATTGACCATGGCCGAGCTGCGCTTGACCTGGGCCAGCGCGCGGATGATCTCGCGCGGCTGCCGCTCGCCGGAGATGTCGAAGTTCTGCAGCGAGCGCTGCGTCTGCGCACCCCACAGCTTGTCCGCCGGGACCTCGATCGGGCCAAAAGTGTCGCGTTCGGTGCGTGTCGTCATGGTGTGTGCTGACCTGTCAAAATAAAGGGCTTGGCCACCGGAAACGGTGGCCGGACGAATGAAAGTCATTCTCATCCAGAGCGTATTGTTGCCGAAACCATGCGCACCGGCCGAAAGGGATGGCAAGACCTCTATCCTGACCACGATGCACGAAGAAAACCCATGACCACGACCATCCAGCAAGCCGACCTGATCGAATCCGTCGCCGCCGCCCTGCAGTTCATCAGTTATTACCACCCGGCCGACTACATCGCGCATCTGGCCCGCGCCTACGAGCGCGAGCAGAGCCCGGCCGCCAAGGACGCGATTGCGCAGATCCTGACCAACAGCAAAATGAGCGCGACCGGGCATCGCCCGATCTGCCAGGACACCGGCATCGTCAACGTGTTCCTCAAGGTCGGCATGGATGTGCGCTGGGGCGGTTTCACCGGCAGCCTGGACGACGCGATCAACGAAGGTGTGCGGCGCGGCTACAACCACCCCGACAACACGCTGCGCGCCTCGGTCGTGGCCGATCCGCACTTCGACCGCAAGAACACGAAGGACAACACGCCGGCGGTGATCTTCACCGAGATCGTGCCGGGCGACAAACTCGACATCACGGTGGCGGCCAAGGGCGGCGGCAGCGAGAACAAAAGCAAGATGGCCATGCTGAACCCGGGCGATTCCATCGTCGACTGGGTGCTCAAAACCGTGCCGACCATGGGCGCCGGCTGGTGCCCGCCGGGCATGCTGGGCATAGGCATAGGCGGCACCGCCGAAAAAGCCGTGCTGATGGCCAAGGAGTCGCTGATGGACGACCTCGACATGTACGAGTTGCAGGCCAAGGCCGCGTCCGGCGCCGAACTCAGCAAGGTCGAAGCGCTGCGGCTGGAGCTGTTCGAAAAAGTCAATGCGCTGGGCATAGGCGCGCAGGGCCTGGGCGGCCTGACCACCGTGCTCGACGTGAAGATCCAGATGTACCCGACCCACGCGGCGAGCAAGCCGGTGGCCATGATCCCGAACTGCGCGGCCACGCGCCACGCCCACTTTGTGATGGACGGCAGCGGCCCGGTTTACCTCGATCCGCCTTCGCTGGATTTGTGGCCCGACGTCGAGTGGGCGCCCGACTACAAAAAGAGCAAAAAGGTCGATCTCAACACCCTGACCAAGGCGGAAGTCGCGAGCTGGAAACCCGGTGACACCCTGCTGCTTTCCGGCAAGATGCTGACCGGCCGCGACGCCGCCCACAAACGCATCCAGGGCATGCTGGCCAAAGGTGAAAAGCTGCCGGTCGATTTTGCCAACCGCGTGATTTATTACGTGGGTCCGGTGGACCCGGTGGCCGGTGAAGCGGTCGGCCCGGCCGGCCCTACCACGGCCACCCGCATGGACGGCTTCACCGAGATGATGCTGGCCGAAACCGGCCTGATCGCGATGATCGGCAAGGCCGAACGCGGCCCGGTCGCGATCGAGGCCATCAAGAAACACCAGAGCGCCTACCTGATGGCCGTCGGCGGCGCCGCCTACCTGGTGTCCAAGGCGATCAAACATGCCGAAGTGGTCGGGTTTGCCGACATGGGCATGGAAGCGATTTACGAGTTCGACGTGGTCGACATGCCGGTGACCGTCGCGGTGGACGCCGGCGGCACCAGCGCCCACATCACCGGCCCGGCCGAATGGCAGAAGAAGATCGCCACCGGCGAGTTCAAGGGCATCACGGTCGCAGCCGCCTGAGTTGTGCGCGCCGGGCCGGTTGGAATTTTCGACAGCGGCCTCGGCGGCCTGAGCGTGCTGCAGGCGCTGCGCGCCGAACTGCCGCAGCAGGACTTCATCTACATCGCTGACAGCGGTCACGCGCCGTATGGCGAGCGCGATGCGGACCATGTGATCGCGCGCTCGCGCGCCCTCACCGCGCACCTGCTGGGCCAGGGTGTGCAGGCGCTGGTGATCGCCTGCAACACCGCCACAGCTGCCGCCATCGATGTGTTGCGCGCCGCGCATCCCGGCTTGCCCATCATCGGCGTGGAACCGGCGCTCAAACCGGCCGCCGCCCTCAGTCGGACCGGGCGCATCGGCGTCATGGCGACACGCGGCACACTGGCAAGCGCCCGCTTCCGGGCTTTGCTGGCCAGCCTGGCAAGCCAGGCCGAGTTTGTGCTGCAGCCCTGCGACGGCCTGGCCGACGCCATCGAACGGGCCGCAGGCGGGCCCCCCAATGCTCCTGAATTGATAGCTGAATGTGCCCGCCACACAAGGGCCATGGGCCAATTTGGCCTGAAATCCGGGCAGATCGACACGCTGGTGCTCGGTTGTACGCATTACCCGTTTGCCAGCGAGGCCTTGCGCACCCTGCTCGGGACGGAGCTGCACTTCCTGGACACGGGCGCGCCGGTCGCGCGCCATACCCGCTTGCGTTTGCCTGCCCTGGCGTCGGCCGATGGTTCCGCAGGACCAGGACAACTCAAGCTCTTTTCCACGGGCCAGCCGCTGGCCCTGCAAAGCGCCGTGCAGCACTGGCTGGCGCTGCACAGCCCGGCAGCCCGGCTGGACTGTTGACCGTCCGCAGCTGTGCGCCGGAAAGCTCAGCCCAGGGCGTCCGCCGTTTGCGCGGCCTGACGTCCGCGCTGCACGTTCACCGGAATCAGCAGCACCAGCCCCACCGCAAACAGCACGGCAGTCGACAGGATCGCAGTGCGCTGGTCACCGCCGGTCACCCAGGTGATGGCGCCGTAACTCAGCGGGCCGATGATGCTGGCCAGCCGGATCGCGAAAGTCCACAGGCCGTAAAACTCGGCCAGCTGCTTTTTGGGCGACAACATGCCGGCCATCGCACGGCCGCCCGACTGGCTCGAGCCCATGCACACCCCGGCCAGCGCGGCGGCGTACCAGAAACCGCCCTTGGTGGTGGTGACGGCGGCGACCACGCAGGTGACGACCCAGCCGACCAGCGTGATGCCCAGCGCCAGCTTGTGGCCAATGCGGTCCTGGAAATAACCAAAAGCGAAGGCGCCACCGGCGGCTGCAAAGTTCAGGACAAAAATCAGCACCATGGTTTCCTGCGGCTGAAAACCGATCACCTGTTCGGCGTAGATGGCGGCCAGCGCGATGGCGACGGCGACACCGCCCTGGTAAAACACCGCGCAGCCCAGCAGCCACATGAAGTCCTTGTAGCGCCGGGCCTGGCGAAAGGTCTGGCGCAACTGCGCCAGAGAGGCTTTGAAGCCACCTTCACGCAGGGCCACCGGGTTGGGCTGGGCCCTTTCCTTGAGCAGGCGGAAGGTCACCAGCGACGCCAGGCCGTAAATGACGGCCGTGATCAGCATGGTGACCGGCACAAACTGGTCGGCCGGGATCCCGCGGGCCTGAGCCCACAACACATAGCCCAGGCAGATGCCCAAGGCCAGCATGCCGCCGAAATAACCAAACGCCCAGCCCCAGCCGCTGACCTTGCCCAGGGCCTCGGTGCGGGCCAGTTCCGGCAGGAAGGCGGCTGTCAGCGATTCACCGTATGCAAAAAAGGTGTTGGACAGGATGATCAGCAGGATGGCAAACGCGACGCTGCTGGGGCCGGCCAGCGCCAGCGCGGCGGTGCTGACCACGCAGCCCGCCGTGGTCATCATCAGCAAGCGCTTTTTGGCGGCGCGCAGGTCGGCATAGGCGCCAATGCTGGGCATGGTCAGCATCACAATCGCGTAGGACACGCTGAGCGCCGCCGTCCAGGCGAAGGTGGCCCACTCGGCCTTCTGGGCAATGCCGCCGACGAAATAGGCGGCAAACACGGCGGTGATCACCACCGTGGTGTAGCCGGAGTTGGCAAAGTCGTACATGGCCCAGCCGAACACTTCGCGCTTGCGCACGCCGGGATTGAGGGCATCCTGCGAAAAAAGGGCCATGGCCGAGCTCCTGAAAAGAGGAGCCCAGCATAAAGCATGCAGATGTCAGCAGGCGCCGCGCGCAAGACCCTTCGGCGGGCCTGCCGGGTTGCTACATTTTCGATAGCTGCTCATGCCCGCTGTTCATGGGCTGGAGCCCCCAAAGCCAGCTGATGGCTGGCGGAAAAGGCGTTGGCGCCTTATCCGTGTTCCAATGAAAAAATGCGTCCGCGCCGACGGCGCCCACCGTTCCGGATTTGCATCTCCTGGTTTTCCTCGGCGTGACGCAGTCGCACCGCGATCTGAAAGCAAGGTGCGCACCTTCGTTGCAGGAGATTTCCCCATGCCCGACCGCACGCCATCACAGGCACCGCACCACCCGCAGACGGACTTCTCAGACCGTTTTGCCTGGCGCACCACCCGCTTCCTGCGTTTCCTGGCCGACACTTTTTTCGCCGGACGTTACGGCAACCGGGCCGTGGTGCTGGAAACCGTGGCGGCCGTGCCCGGCATGGTCGGTGGCGCGCTGATCCACCTGAAGTCACTGCGCAGCATGAAGGACGACGAGGGCTGGATACGCCAGTTGCTCGACGAGGCCGAAAACGAACGCATGCATCTGATGACCTTTGTGCACATCGCCAAACCGGGCCGGCTGGAGCGCTGGATGGTGATGCTGGCCCAGGGCATTTTCTACAACCTGTTTTTTCTGCTGTATCTGGTGTCGTCCCGCACCGCGCACCGGCTGGTGGGCTACTTCGAGGAAGAAGCGGTCTACAGCTACACCGAATACCTGGCCGGCATCGACAGCGGGGTCTACGAGAATGTACCGGCGCCGCAGATCGCCATCGACTACTGGAAGCTGGCGCCCGGCGCGCGCCTTCGCGATGTGATCCTGGTGGTGCGCGACGACGAAGCCGGCCACCGCGACGTCAACCATGCCTTTGCCGACCAGCTCACGGCAGAAGCCCGGGCCTCCTAGAACCGGGGCTCAGGGCGACGCTGCGGGCTCCTTCCAGCCACCGCCCAGGGTCTTGTACAGCGTGACCTGGTTCTGCAACTGCAGCAGCCGGGTCTGCACCACCGCCTGGCGCGCCGCAAACACCGAGCGCTGGGCATCCAGCAGATCGAGCTGGCTGGCGATGCCATTCTGGTAACGCAGGTCGGACAGCTTGAACCGCACGCCTTCGGCCTCGGCCTGCGCCTGCTGCGCGCGCAACTGCTCGCCCAGCGTGGCGCGACCGGCCAGCGCGTCGGCCACTTCGCGGAACGCGGTCTGGATGGCCTTTTCATACTGCGCCACCGCGATGTCGCGGTTCACATTGGCCGAGTCCAGCCCGGCGCGGTTGCGGCCGGCATCGAACAGCGGCAGGAACAGCTGCGGCGCCAGCGTCCAGCCGTAGCTGCCGCTTTCGAACAGGCCCGACAGGCTGGTGCTGACGCTGCCGGCCGAAGCCGTCAGCGAAATGCGCGGAAAAAACGCAGCCCGCGCGGCGCCGATGTTGGCATTGGCAGAGAGCAGTTGCTGCTCGGCCTGGCGGATGTCGGGACGCTTGGTCAGCAGGTCCGACGGCAGGCCGGCGGGCACGTCCACCATCAACGGCGCATCGGCCAGCGCCTGACCCCGTGGCAGGGCCGCCGCCAGCTCACCGCTGAGCGGCTGGCCCACCAGCAGCGTCAGCAGGTTCTCGTCAAGCGCACGCTGGCGCTGCAGTTGCGCGCGGCTGATGCGTGCAGCCTCGGCCAGCGATTCGGCCTGGCGCAGGTCGAGCTCGGAGGTGACGCCATTGTCAAAACGCAGCTGGCTCAGCTTGAAGGACTCCTCACGCGTGGCCAGCGTCTGCTCGGTGATGGCCAGCAGTTCCTCGTCGGCCAGCAGGCTCAACCAGGTGTTGGCCACCGTCGCAATCAGGCTGATCTGCGTGGTCTTGCGGCCCTCCTCGGTCGCCAGGTACTGCGCCAGCGCGGCATCCTTCAGGCTCGCGACACGGCCGAAAAAATCGATCTCGTACGAGGTCATGGCCAGGCCGGCGGTGTAGACGCTGGAAATATTTCCACCGGCGGCAGGCTGGCGCGTACCCGTCGCTGAAGCACCCACCGTCGGGAACTGGTCGGCGCGCCGGATCTGGAACTGGGCACGGGCCTGCTCGATGTTGAGCGCGGCGATGCGCAGGTCGCGGTTGTTGCGCAGCGCTGCATCAATCAGCAGGCGCAGCTTTGCATCGCTGAAAAAACTCTGCCACTCGATGTCGGCGGCGGATACCGTCTGCACCGCCGGCGACCTTGTCGGCGCGCTGGCCAGCGAGGTCGACAGGCGCAGGCCGGGCCAGTCGGTGGCGATCGGCGCGGCCGGCCGTTCATAGGTCGGCGCCATCGAGCAGCCTGCCAGCACCGCGGCGGCGCCCAGCGACAGCAGATGGGCCAGCGGGGTCTTACGCATGGGGTTTGGCTTCATGGTTGTCTTCTCCGTCGATGCCGGCCGCATGGGCGTGCTCGGCATACATCCTCTTCTGGCGGTCGCTGCTCTTGAACAGGCCGCGAACCACCACAAAAAACACCGGCACAAAAATCACCGCCAGCGCGGTGCCGGTGATCATGCCGCCGATCACCCCGGTGCCGATGGCGCGCTGGCTGGCCGAACCCGCACCCGTGGCGATCGCCAGCGGCAACACACCCATCATGAAGGCCAGCGAAGTCATCACAATCGGCCGGAAGCGCATGTGCGCCGCGGCCAGTGCCGATTCAATCGCGCTTTTTCCCTGGGCCTCGAGGTCCTTGGCAAACTCGATGATCAGGATGGCGTTTTTCGCCGACAGGCCGATGATGGTGATCAGGCCGACCTGGAAATACACGTCGTTCGAGTAGGCGCGCAAAAGCGTCGCCAGCAGCACCCCCAGCACACCCAGCGGCACCACCAGGATCACCGCCAGCGGAATGCTCCAGCTTTCGTACAGCGCGGCCAGGCACAGGAACACCGCCAGGATCGCAAAACCGTAAAGAATCAGTGCCTGCGAGCCGGCCAGCTTTTCCTCACGCGACTGGCCGGTCCATTCGAAACCAAAACCCGCCGGCAATTTGGCCGCGAGGTTTTCCATCTCGGTCATCGCGGCACCCGAGCTGTAACCCGGGGCAGCCGAGCCCGATATGCGCATCGCGGGATAACCGTTGTAGCGGATGGTCTGCTGCGCGCCGGTGACCCAGCGCGTGGAGGCAAAGGCCGCCAACGGCACCGGGCGGCCCTGGGCATTGCTCGCATAAAGCTGCAGCAGGTCATCGGGCTGCATGCGCGCCGGCGCATCGGCCTGCACCACCACCCGCTGCAGCCGGCCCTGGTTGGGGAAGTCGTTCACGTAGCTCGAGCCGAGCGCGGTCGACAACGTGTTATTGATCGCATCAAACGAGACGCCCAGCGCATTGGCCTTGTCGCGGTCGATGTCAATCTGCAGTTGCGGACCATCTTCCAGGCCGTCGGGCCGGACCTGCGTCAGCACCGGGCTTTTGCCTGCCATGCCCAGCAGCTGGTTGCGAGCGGCCAGCAGTGCGTCATGCCCGGCGCCGCCGCGATCCTGCAGGCGGAAGGTGAAACCGCTGGCGGTACCGAGTTCGGGAATCGGCGGCGGGCTCAGCGGGAAGATGAAGGCGTCGCGGATGCCCGACAGCGCGCCAAAGGCCCGCCCTGCCAGCCCGGCGGCCGATTGGCCCTCACCCTCGCGTTCGCCCCAGTCCTTGAGCGTCACAAAGGCAAGCGCCGCATTCTGGCCCTGTCCCGAAAAGCTGAAGCCCAGCACGCTGACCATGCTTTGCACTTCGGGTTGCTTGAGCAGGTAACCCTCCACCTGTTTCATCACCGACAGCGTGCGCTCCTGCGTTGCGCCCGGCGGCAACTGCACGTTGACCAGGATGTTGCCCTGGTCCTCGCCCGGCAGGAAGGAGGTTGGCAGGCGCATGTAAACCACCGCCACGGCGGCGATGATGGCGACGTAGATGATCAGGTAACGCGCGGCCCGCTTGAGCACCCGGGCGACCAGCCCTTCGTAGCCCTTGGCCGTGCGCGAGAAGCCGCGGTTGAACCAGCCGAAGAAGCCGCGCTTTTCATGGTGGTGGCCGGCCTCGACCGGCTTGAGCAGCGTCGCGCACAGGGCCGGCGTGAGCGACAGCGCCAGGAAGGCCGAAAAGCTGATGGAGGCCACCATCACCGCCGAGAACTGGCGGTAGATGTTGCCGGTGGACCCTGCAAAAAAGGCCAGCGGCACAAACACCGAAATCAGCACCACGGTCACGCCGATGATGGCGCCGGAGATCTGCTTCATGGCCTTGCGCGTCGCCTCCAGCGGGGAAAGACCCTCCTCGCTCATGATGCGCTCGACGTTCTCAACCACCACAATGGCATCGTCAACCACGATACCGATCACCAGCACCATGCCGAACATGGTCAGCACGTTGATCGAAAAGCCGAGCGCCAGCAAGGTGCCGAAGGTACCCAGCAGCGCAATCGGCACAACGATGGTCGGAATCACGGTGTAGCGCCAGTTCTGCAGGAACAGGAACATCACCAGGAACACCAGCGCGACCGCTTCCAGCAGCGTCACGGCCACCTGCGAGATCGAGATCTGCACGAAGCGGGAACTGTCGTAGGGAATGGTCCAGCTCACGCCCTGCGGGAAGTAGCGCTCGAGCTCGGCCATTTTCTGGCGCACGGCCTTGGCCGATGCCAGTGCATTGCCGCTGGGCGACAGCTGGACGCCGATACCAACCGCCGGCTGGCCGTTCAGCCGCGCCGAAGTTGCATAGGCCTGGCCGCCGAGCTCAAGGCGGGCCACGTCCTTCAGGCGCACGGTCGAGCCGTCGGTGTTGGCGCGCAGCACGATATTGCCGAACTGTTCAACATTGGCGAGCTGGCCGTTGACCACCACGGTGGCGGAAATTCCCTGGCCGCCGACATTGGGCAGGTCGCCAATGGTGCCAGACGCCACCTGGGCGTTCTGGGCACGGATCGCGGTGGTGACGTCGGCCGACGACAGGTTGAAGCCCGCCAGCTTGGCCGGATCGATCCAGACGCGCATGGCACGTTCGGAGCCGAACAGCTGGGCCTGACCGATGCCGGGCAGGCGCTGCAGTTCGGGCACCACGGTGCGCGACGCGTAATCGCCCAGCGCGATCGGGTCAATGGCCGGATTGCTCGACGACAGCATGGTGAACAGCAGGAAGTTCGAGCGTGACTTGTCCACACGCACGCCCTGCTGCGTCACCGCCTGCGGCAGGCGCGGCGTGGCGCGTGACAGCCGGTTCTGCACATCCACCTGCGCCAGGTCGGCATTGGTGCCAGGCTGGAAGCTGATGGTGATGGTGCCGGTGCCGTTGGCCTGTGCCACCGATTCCATGTAGATCAGGCCGGGGGAGCCGTTCATCTCGCGCTCGATGACGGACAACACGCTGTCCTCCAGCGTCTGCGCCGAAGCCCCAGGGTAGGCGGCGTTGATGACGATGGCGGGCGGCGCCACCGGCGGGTACTGCGAGATCGGCAGCTGTGTGATCGATACCGCGCCCATCACGATGATGAACAGCGCGATCACCCAGGCAAAGATCGGCCTGTCGATAAAAAACTTGGCCATGCGGCAGGCTCCTTATTTCGCGGCTGCCGAAGCAGCAGCGGCTGGCGCAGAAGCAGCGGCCGCGGAAGCCGGAGCCGGAGCAGAACCGGCCGGTGCGGCAGCGGCGGCGGCGGGCTGCCAGGGCACCGGTTTGACGGTGGCGCCGGGCTGCAGCTTCTGGAAACCGTCGACCATGACCTTCTCGCCCGTCTTCAGCCCGTCCAGCACCACCCACTGGTTGCCCTTGGCCGAACCGATTTTGATGGTGCGCGGACTGACCTTGCCGTCGTCACCGACCACCATCACGGTGTCGCCCTGGGCGCTGCGGGTGACCGCCTGCTGCGGCAGGGTGATGGCATTGGTGGCCTGGGCCTGCTCCAGCCGCACACGCACGTACAGGCCGGGCAGCAGGTTGCCGGCGGGATTGGGCACCTCGGCACGCAGGGTGATCTGGCCGGTGGTGGCATCCACCGTGAGGTCCGAGAACAGCAGGCGGCCAGCCTGGGCGTATTCGCTGCCGTCTTCCAGCACGATGCGCACGCTGGCGGCCTGGCCGCTTCCCGCGCGCTTGAACTGGCCGCTTTCCAGACCACTGCGCAACTTCATGACTTCCGACGCAGACTGCGTGAAGTTCACATACATCGGGTTGATCTGCTGGATCACGGCCAGCTGGGTGGCGTCGCCCTGCCCGACCAGCGCGCCTTCGGTGACCAGCGCGCGGCCGATACGGCCCGAGATCGGCGCGGTCACCGCGGCATAACCGAGGTTGATGCTGGCGGTCTGCACGTTGGCACGACCGACCGCGACATCCGCCTCGGCCTGCTTCTGCGCCGCCACCGCATTGGCGTATTCCTGCTTGCTGATCGCATTGGCCGCCACCAGCGGCTTGTAGCGCTCGGCCAGTGCGCTCGCCTGGGCCAGGTTGGCCTCGGCACGCGCCTGGCCGGCCTTGGCGCTCGCCACCTGGGCCGCATAAGGCGCCGAATCGATGGTGAACAGCGGCTGGCCGGCCTTGACGTCACTGCCTTCGCGGAACAGGCGCTTCTGCAGGATGCCGGCAGCCCGGGCCCGGACCTGTGCCACGCGTGAAGCTTCGAGCCGGCCTGGCAACTCCGTCACCAGACCCACGTCGCCCTGGCTGACTGTCACCACGCCAACCTCAGCGGGGGGTGGCGCAGCGCCGGCACCCGGGCCACTGCCGTTTCCGCCCTTGCCACAAGCCGCCACCATCAGGCCCAGCACGGCTGCCAGCACGACTGTCTGCACACGGCCCTGTGCCGGCGCAGGTTGAGTGGATGAATAAGGCTTGATCAGGCTCAACGTGGGCATGCTGCTTCCTTGAAGAATGGCGGGTGCAGGAATGAAAAAAAAGGAAGGGAAAGCTGTTCAGCGCGGAGAGCTTGCCCAAAACCAAGGGTTTTCACGAGGTTCGAATTTTACATACATTTATGAATGTATATTCGGGATCCTTACAAAATTAAATCACAGGACAAGAATTTTGGCTCGCCGCACCAAGGAAGACGCCCTGGCCACCCGCCACAGCCTGCTGGACGCGGCGGAGCTGCTGTTTCAGGCCCAGGGGGTGTCACGGACCTCGCTCAACGACATCGCCCGCCAGGCCGGCACCAGCCGGGGCGCGATCTACTGGCATTTCAAGGACAAGGCCGATCTCTTCAACGCCATGATGGAGCGTGTCACGCTTCCGCTGGAACAGTCCCTGGAGGATGTCGGGCGCGATGGCAGCGCCGACCCGCTGAGCCAGCTTTGCCTTGGCGTGCGCGATGCGCTGGTACGGATCGCCACTGATCCCCAGACACGCCGCGTGCTGGAGGTGGCCACCCAGAAAGTTGAATATGTCGATGAACTGCAGGCGGTGCGCGCACGTCACCTGGCCGCGCGCAGCAATTTTCTGGCAAAGGTTCAGCACGGCCTCAACGCAGCGGCCCGCCACCGCGCCATCACGCTGGCCGCGCCGGCGGCCACCTGCGCCGAGGGCCTGCATGCCATCATTGACGGCCTGATCCAGAACTGGTTGCTGGACAGCGACGCTTTCGACCTGGTCGCAACCGGCCAGGATGTGATGGGCATTTATCTGGCCGGGCTCGGGCTGAAGCCAGAAAGGTGATGCCGGCCTCGCAGGCCGGCCTCAGGGTCAGTGCAGGTGACGCGGCTTGCGACCGCCACCACCATGACCGGAGCCCCCCTGCGGCCCGCCCATGCCACGGGGCGGCCTGCCGAGCTGCATGGAATTGACCAGGGTTTCAAAGCGCTGCTCGAACAGCTTGTCCACCGCTGCGACCACGTCGCCCAATTCGGTGGCATCGAAATGCCGCTCCATCAGGCCGATCATGTCCTGCACCAGCAGGTCGCGCTGGACCTGCATGATGGCCGCCGGTGTGGGACCGACAAAATACATCGCGAAGTCGTCCCGGGCTTCCGCACCGTCGCGCTCTTCATCTTCGTCGAAGTCGGCATCGTAAAAAGTCACTTCAATCGGCGCGCCACTGACGGACATCTCGTTGAGGGCCATGCAGACTTCGTCGAGAACCTGCCGGAAATCCTCATCACCCGCAACCGTCCAGCACAGCTGGAGCAGATGGCGGTGCGCGTCAAAGCGTATGCCGGGCTCCTCCTCGTACACGCTGGCTGCACCGTCTGCCAGCGACTTGGCGCCGGCATAGGCCCACAGGGGTTTGAGGGCGTCCTGCAACTGCTCAAAACCGACATCGTCGCGCAGGGGCACGTCGCCGTGCACGTGGATTTCAAAAGGAGGGGTGTTGTAGCGGGCCATGGAATCTATCTTAACCAGTTGGCGCCCGAAGTGACTGTGGCGTTGATGACATGTTCGCACATGGGCAAGAAAGCCTGCCGGTCCTGATTCCAGGCCCAGCCGAGCGGGCGAGGACGCGAAGAAACAGCACGTTCGAAACCGGATGAAACCTTACCCGGCCGGGTGTCCCGATGCTACAGTCCCGGAATGAAAATCCTCCTGGCAACGCTGTTGTTTGCGTCAACAGTTCATGCTGCCTGCATTGAAAAGCCCGCACCTTTTGTTGACTGGAGAGGCTGCACCCGTGCAGATGGCGAGGATCTGAATGGCGTGAACCTGCAGCAGGCCCTGCTGACCGGGGCTTCCATGCGGTTTGTCAGGCTCCCCGAGGCCAATTTGCTAAAGGCGGACCTCACCAAGGCCAATCTGCTGATGGCTGACTTTACCGATGCCAACATGATCGGCGTCATCCTCAACGACGCGGTTCTGTACGGGGCCAACTTCAAGGGCGCCAACCTGACCGGCGCCTCATTGGTCAGAGCCAACATCATGGGAGCGAATATGGAGGGTGCGCGACTGAGCGGCGCAACCTGGACCGACGGGAAAAAAGTCTGCGCCCTGGGTTCAGTCGGGGTCTGTCAGTAGTCAGGGCTCACCGGACCGCATGCCGGTCATGATCGTCGCCACCATGAACAGCAACACGCCGAAGATGGTCACGGCAGAACCCCAGAATCCATTGAAGGTGACGTGAAGGGTCAGACCCAGCACGAACAGCAGTGCGCCGCCAATCTGGGCAACGAGCAAATGTGACATGAAACTGTCTCCTCAGTTCGAACGCGGTTTTGTGGATGACAATCGAGTCGTATCAGATGGGTATCCCGGAGCGACAACCCAACCCATGCCCTGCTGACTTCGCGTCATTCCCGCGGCACGTCATGTGTCACTGCCTGAAGAACAAAAGCCAGATCATGGTGCCCGGGACCGGAATCGAACCGGTACGCCCCTTATGCAGGAAAGCGGCGGATTTTAAGTCCGATGTGTCTACCAATTTCACCACCCGGGCAGGGTTTGCCATTGTGGAACAAAAAAGCCCCGTCACATCGACTGACGGGGCCTGGATAACCAGAATTCAATACGCATGATCTGGAGGCGCGGGGCGGAGTCGAACCGCCCTGGATGGATTTGCAATCCACTGCATAACCGCTTTGCTACCGCGCCCTGTCGTGTCTTCCATGCATGCCACAGCGTGATCACCGTCGCACCAAAGAAAAAGGACAGCATTTTAACGTGCTGCCCTTTTGAATTGGAGCGGGAGAAGAGTCTCGAACTCTCGACCTCAACCTTGGCAAGGTTGCGCTCTACCAACTGAGCTACTCCCGCGATTACAGCCTCAAATTATAGCGCATTTTTTTGCGCGTTTTGAAGATGTCCTGAAAATTTGCACAATCAGTGTTTGACGCTGCCCGCCACTTCAGCGGCAGGCGCTGCCGCCGCAGCGGAAGCCACCGCCGGATCCTCTTCTGGCAGAGGCACAGGCTGGTGCACCAGCGCGATTTGCAGCACCTGGTCAATCCACTTGACCGGCACGATCTCCAGACCGTTTTTCACGTTCTCGGGGATCTCCTGCAGGTCCTTGGCATTCTCTTCGGGGATGATCACGGTCTTGATGCCACCGCGCAGCGCGGCCAACAGCTTTTCCTTGAGTCCGCCGATCGCCGTGACTTCACCACGCAGGGTAATTTCGCCGGTCATGGCGACATCGCCGCGCACTGGAATGCCGGTGATCGCCGACACAAAGGCGGTGGTCATGGCGGCACCCGCGCTCGGGCCATCCTTGGGCGTGGCGCCATCGGGCACGTGGATATGGATGTCGCGTTTCTCGAACATCTCGTCCTTGATGCCCAACACACGGGCACGGCTGCGTACCACGGTGCGCGCGGCCTCCACGGACTCCTTCATCACGTCGCCGAGCGAGCCGGTGCGCGTGATCACGCCCTTGCCCGGCATCATGGCCGCCTCGATCGTCAGCAGGTCACCGCCGACCTCGGTCCAGGCCAGGCCCACCACCTGGCCGACCTGGTTGTGGTTCTCGGCGCGGCCATAGTCGAACTTGCGCACGCCCAGGTAATCGTTGAGGTTGTCCGCAGTCACGACGACCTTGGGCTCCATCTTCTTGAGCTGGATGCCCTTGACCACCTTGCGGCAGATCTTGGAGAGCTCGCGTTCCAGTGAACGCACGCCCGCTTCACGCGTGTAGTAACGCACGATGTCGCGCACCGCCTGCTGCTGGATCTCGAGTTCGCCGTCCTTGACGCCGTTGTTCTTGAGCTGTTTGGGCAACAGGTAACGCATGGCGATACTGGTTTTTTCGTCTTCGGTGTAACCCGACAGGCGAATCACTTCCATACGGTCCAGCAGCGCGGGCGGGATGTTCATGGAGTTGGAGGTCGCCACGAACATCACGTCGCTCAGGTCGAAATCAACTTCGACGTAGTGGTCGCCGAAAGTGTGGTTCTGTTCGGGGTCCAGCACCTCGAGCAGGGCGCTGGAAGGATCGCCGCGGAAGTCCGTGCCCAGCTTGTCGATCTCGTCGAGCAGGAACAGCGGATTGCGCGTACCGGCCTTGGTCAGGCTCTGCAACACCTTGCCCGGCAGCGCGCCGATATAGGTGCGACGGTGGCCGCGGATCTCGGCCTCGTCGCGCATGCCGCCGAGCGCCATGCGCACGTACTTGCGGCCGGTCGCCTTGGCAATCGACTGGCCCAGCGAGGTCTTGCCGACGCCAGGAGGCCCGACCAGGCACAGGATGGGCGCCTTGAGCTTGTCCACACGTTGCTGCACCGCGAGATATTCCACAATGCGGTCCTTGACCTTCTCGAGCCCGTAGTGGTCTTCGTCGAGCACCGCTTCGGCATTGGCCAGGTCGTGCTTGATCTTGGTCTTCTTGCTCCATGGCAAACCGGTCAGCACGTCGATGTAAGTGCGCACCACCGTGGCCTCGGCCGACATCGGCGACATCAGCTTGAGCTTCTTGAGTTCGCTTTCGGCCTTCTTGCGGGCTTCCTGCGGCATCTTGGCGGTCTTGATCTTTTTCTCGATTTCCTCGATGTCGGCGCCCTCTTCGCCTTCACCCAGTTCTTTCTGGATCGCCTTGACCTGCTCGTTCAGGTAGAAGTCGCGCTGGTTTTTCTCCATCTGGCGCTTGACGCGGCCGCGGATCTTCTTGTCGACGTTGAGGATGTCGACCTCGCGCTCGAGCTGTTCGTAAAGATTCTCGAGCCGGGCCTTGACCGGATCCAGGTCCAGGATGACCTGCTTGGCATCGAGCTTGAGCGGCAGGTGCGCGGCGATGGTGTCCGCCAGACGACCTGCATCGTCAATGCTGGAGATCGACGTCAGGATTTCAGGCGGGATCTTCTTGTTGAGCTTGACGTAGTGATCGAACTGCTGCATCACCGCGCGGCGCAGCGCCTCGATCTCGCTGGTCTTGTCGCCAGGCAAGGCAACTTCCGGCTCGACCGGGGTCACATTGGCGCTGAAATGCAGTTCGCCTTCCTCGATCTTGTTGACCTTGGCGCGCTGCTGGCCTTCGACCAGTACCTTGACCGTGCCGTCGGGCAGCTTGAGCATCTGCAGGATGGTCGCCACACAACCGACTTCGAACATGTCCTCGACCGACGGTTCGTCCTTGGCGGCGGTTTTCTGGGCCACCAGCATGATGCGGCGCTCGGCTTCCATGGCCGACTCGAGGGCCTTGATGCTCTTGGGCCGACCCACAAACAGCGGAATCACCATGTGGGGGAACACCACCACATCGCGAAGCGGAAGCAGCGGCAGGTCGATCGGGCTGGAGGGCAGTGTGGTTTGTGCGGACATAGAACCTTAAAGGTAAGCCTTGAACGAAAGCCCTGGCATCGTGACGGGTATCAGGCTTTCATGTCTGGCAACAACAATAACCTCGGATTTGGGGGGCTCTGGCTGGTTTTCAAGCCGGCCAGATGCGGTATCAGGCCTGTTTCGCAGACTCACGGTAAACCAGCAACGGTGGCTTGTTTTCCTCGATGGTCGATTCATCGACCACCACTTTCTCGACATTGCTGGTGTTGGGCAGGTCAAACATGGTGTCGATCAGGGACTGCTCAAGGATGGACCGCAGGCCCCGCGCGCCGGTCTTGCGCGCCAGCGCCTTGCGGGCAATCGCCTTCAGCGCAGAGGGACGAATCTCGAGATCCACACCTTCCATCGACAACAACTTGCTGAACTGCTTGACCACCGCGTTTTTCGGCTCGGTCAGGATCTGCACCAGCGCATCTTCCGTCAGTTCAGCCAGGGTGGCGACCACCGGCATGCGGCCGACCAGCTCGGGAATCAGGCCGAACTTGATCAGGTCTTCCGGTTCCACGTCCTTGAAGGATTCAGTCAGGCTGCGGGCCTTCTTGCTCTTGACGGCAGCGCCGAAACCGATGCCCGAGGCTTCGGTGCGGTTTTCGATGACTTTTTCCAGCCCCGAGAAGGCGCCGCCGCAGATGAACAGGATGTTGGTGGTGTCCACCTGCAGGAAATCCTGGTTGGGGTGCTTGCGCCCGCCCTGGGGCGGCACCGACGCCATCGTGCCCTCGATCAGCTTGAGCAGCGCCTGCTGCACGCCCTCGCCCGACACGTCACGCGTGATCGACGGGTTGTCGGACTTGCGCGAAATCTTGTCGATTTCGTCGATGTACACAATGCCCTGCTGCGCGCGCTCGACTTCGTAGTTGCAGCTTTGCAGCAGCTTCTGGATGATGTTTTCGACGTCCTCACCGACGTAGCCGGCTTCCGTCAGCGTGGTGGCGTCGGCCATCACAAACGGCACATTGAGCGTGCGTGCCAGGGTCTGGGCCAGCAGGGTCTTGCCGGAGCCGGTCGGGCCGATCAGCAAAATATTGCTCTTGGTCAGCTCGACCTCATCCTTTTTGGCCTTGTCCTTGTGGCGCAGCCGTTTGTAGTGGTTGTAAACCGCCACGGCCAGCGTACGTTTGGCCGGTTCCTGGCCAATCACATAACCGTCGAGCGTGGTCTTGATTTCCAGCGGTGTCGGCAGGTCGCCGCGCGTTTCGCGCACATCTTCGCCGGCGGGCAGTTCATCACGGATGATTTCGTTGCACAAATCGATGCATTCATCACAGATGAAGACCGACGGGCCGGCGATCAGCTTTTTCACCTCATGCTGGCTTTTGCCGCAGAAGGAGCAATACAGGGTCTTTTCGCTGGAAGAGCCTTTTTTTTCGGCCATGAATGGAGTGCCTTTGGGTGCCCGTGGGACGTGTTAGCTAATGATAACCAAATAAAAACGGCGTTTCCTGTTACAGAAAACGCCGTTGCCGTGTCGCAACTGACCGGTTTTTCGCCTGAAACTCAGGGGCGCTTGCTGATCACCTCGTCCACCACGCCATAAGCCTTGGCCTCGTCGGCAAACATGAAGTAGTCGCGCTCGGTATCCCGCTCGATTTTTTCCACGGTCTGGCCGGTGTTGTTGGCCAGGATGCGGTTCAGCTGTTCACGCGTCTTGAGGATGTCGCGGGCATGGATTTCGATGTCCGTCGCCTGGCCCTGGGCACCGCCCGAAGGCTGGTGAATCATCACGCGCGAGTTGGGCAGCGAAAAACGCTTGCCCTTCGCACCGGCGGCCAGCAGGAAGGCGCCCATGCTGGC
>PNNC01000200.1 GCA_013824015.1 Polaromonas sp. | reverse complement strand
CCACCTGCTTGATGCGCGAACGCAGCGAGTCGCCGTCCTGCAAGGGCAGGTCAACCTCCACCACGCTTTCGCCAATCACGCTCTTGAGCGTCTCGCCCTGCTTGATCGGAATACCCTTGAGCTCCTGGCGGTAGCGGTTGGGATCTTCGCCGCCTTCGCCGGTATTGCTCTTGCCGCCGATGCGGTTCATCGCCACGGCGAGCGTCGCGTGCGCCTCGGTGCTGATGGAACCGAGCGACATCGCGCCGGTCGCAAAACGCTTGACGATCTCCTTGGCCGGCTCGACCTCGTCAATCGAAATGGCTTTGGACGGATCGATGCGGAACTCGAACAGGCCGCGCAGCGTCATGTGGCGGCGGTTCTGGTCGTTGATCAGCTGCGCATATTCCTTGTAGGTGTTCCAGTTGTTGGAACGTGTCGAATGCTGCAGCTTGGCAATCGCATCAGGCGTCCACATGTGGTCCTCACCGCGCACGCGCCAGGCATATTCGCCGCCGGCGTCCAGCATGTTGGCCAGCACCGGGTCGTTGCCGAAGGCGGCCTTGTGCATGCGCAGCGCTTCTTCGGCGATTTCGAACACGCCCATGCCCTCGACCTGGCTGGCGGTGCCGGTGAAAAATTTGTCGATGGTCAGGCGGTTCAGGCCGATGGCCTCGAACAACTGAGCGCCGCAATAGCTCATGTAGGTGGACACGCCCATCTTGGACATGATCTTGGACAGGCCCTTGCCGATCGCCTTGACGTAGTTGTAGATGGCCTTGTCGGTGCTCAGGTCGCCCGGCAGGTCTTTCGACAGCTCCGCCAGGGTTTCCATCGCCAGGTAAGGGTGAACCGCTTCCGCGCCATAACCAGCCAGCACGGCAAAGTGGTGCACCTCGCGGGCCGAGCCGGTCTCGACCACCAGGCCGGCGGTGGTGCGCAGGCCTTCCTTGACCAGATGCTGGTGCACGGCCGACAGCGCCAGCAGCGCCGGGATCGCCACCTGCACCGGGCTGATGCCGCGGTCGCTGATGATCAGGATGTTCTTGCCGCTCTTGATCGCATCGACGGCTTCCGCGCACAGCGAAGCCAGCTTGGCTTCCACGCCTTCACGGCCCCAGCTCAGCGGGTAGGTGATGTCCAGCGTGTAGCTGCGGAACTTGCCCTGGGTGTAGGTCTCGATGTCGCGCAGCTTGCGCATGTCGGCGACGTTGAGCACCGGCTGGCTGACTTCCAGCCGCATCGGCGGGTTCACCTGGTTGATGTCCAGCAGGTTGGGCTTGGGGCCGACAAAGGACACCAGCGACATCACGATGGCCTCGCGGATCGGGTCGATCGGCGGATTGGTCACCTGGGCGAACAGTTGCTTGAAGTAGTTGTACAGCGACTTGTTCTTGCTGGACAACACGGCCAGCGGGCTGTCGTTGCCCATGGAGCCGGTACCCTCCTCACCATTGACGGCCATCGGCGACATCAGGAACTTGATGTCCTCCTGGGTGTAGCCAAAAGCCTGCTGGCGGTCCAGCAGCGAGTGCGATTCGGTCAGGCCGGAGCTCGATGCCGAGGTGGCGCTGGCTTCGTCGGCGCCCATCTTCAGGCCGTCGGTCGGCGCGGGCACGGTGGTGGCCTGCACATCGTCGAGGCGGATGCGCAGGTTCTCAATCCACTGCTTGTAGGGCTTGCTGTGCGCCAGCGTGGCCTTGATTTCTTCGTCGTCAACCATGCGACCCTGTTCCAGGTCGATCAGGAACATCTTGCCGGGCTGCAGCCGCCATTTGCGCACGATCTTGTTTTCGGGAATCGGCAACACGCCCGACTCCGAAGCCATGATGACCAGATCGTCGTCGGTCACGCAGTAACGCGACGGGCGCAGGCCGTTGCGGTCCAGCGTGGCGCCGATCTGGCGGCCGTCGGTGAACACGATCGACGCCGGGCCATCCCAGGGCTCCAGCATGGCCGCGTGGTATTCGTAGAAGGCCTTGCGGCGCTCGTCCATGGTGGTGTGCTGCTCCCAGGGCTCGGGAATCATCATCATCACGGCCTGGCTGATCGGGTAACCGGCCATGGTCAGCAACTCGAGGCAGTTGTCGAAAGTCGCGGTGTCGGACTGGTCGGCAAAACTGATGGGGTAGAGCTTCTGCAGGTCGGCGCCCAGCACCGGCGAGGACATCACGCCTTCACGCGCCTTCATCCAGTTGTAGTTGCCCTTGACGGTGTTGATCTCGCCGTTGTGGGCGACATATCGGTAGGGGTGGGCCAGCGGCCATTCCGGGAAGGTGTTGGTGGAAAAACGCTGATGCACCAGGCCCAGCGCCGACACGCAGCGCGGGTCGGTCAGGTCCATGTAGTAGGTGCCGACCTGGTCGGCCAGCAGCAGGCCCTTGTAAACCACGGTGCGGCTGGACATGCTGGGAACGTAGTATTCCTTGCTGTGGGTCAGTTTCAGACGCTGGATCGCGGCGCTGGCGGTCTTGCGGATCACGTACAGCTTGCGCTCGAGTGCATCCTGCACGATGACGTCGTTGCCGCGGCCGATGAAGATCTGGCGCAGGATGGGTTCCTTCTTGCGCACCGTGGGCGACATCGGCATGTCGCGGTTGACCGGCACGTCACGCCAGCCCAGCAGCACCTGGCCCTCGACCCGCACCGCGCGCTCCAGCGCCTGCTCGCAGGCCAGGCGCGACGCATGTTCCTTCGGCAGGAACACCATGCCCACGCCGTATTCGCCGGGAGGCGGCAGCTGGATGCCCTGCTTGGCCATCTCTTCGCGATACAGCGCGTCAGGCAGCTGGATCAGGATGCCGGCACCGTCGCCCATCAGCTTGTCGGCACCCACGGCACCCCGATGGTCCAGGTTTTCAAGAATTTTCAGACCCTGCTGGACAATCGCATGGCTTTTATGGCCCTTGATGTGTGCCACAAAACCAACGCCACAGGCATCGTGTTCGTGGGCCGGGCTGTAAAGACCGTTGTCTTGAAAATGCCTGATTTCAGCAGCCGTGGTCATGGCGCACTCCTGGTCAATCGGAGGACAGCGGTGGCGGCAAGAAGGCACGCCAGCCCTGTCTTCCTGGGGTTCGTAATATTCGCGGGGAAACAGAGCATAGTGCAGTGCAACAACAATGCCAAGCTGAAAAAATAGGGTCAGATTCCCATTAATTTCTTGTTACGGTTGTCGAATTTTAATTGGGGACAAGACAACCGTCGCAGCGGCCGGGTGCTAGCCTGGCAGCGACGTCTTTTTCGGGCGTCCGGCTGGCGCCCGGCTGACACGGCGTGATGTCTGGGTCTGCAAGTCGGCAATAAAATCCGCATCACCGAGGGCCCAGCCGCTGAGCGTGGATTGCGTCAGCGCCAGTTGCTGATCAGGCGGCACGCCGTCCTGCACCCGCTGCACGTAAGCGGCTTCGCGCGCAAAAGGGGTGTTGCCCAATGACCAGTACTGCGGGTGCGGCGTGACCAGCCGGTCCACACGCAAGCCGGCGTAGTGGCCATGGCTGGACCAGGGATAGTCGCGCGCCTGGGCCACCAGGCCATGGCGCACGGGATGGAGGTCGATATACGCCATGCAGGCCAGCAGGTAGCGCTCGGCCTGGATCACGGTGGACCGGTAACGCCCTTCCCAGAGCGTTCCGGTGCGTCCCTGGCTGTCATTGAAATAACGCACATAACGCCGGCCCGTGGCCTGCATCAGCTGCGGCACGCCCTCGGCCGTTTCCGGCGTCGCCAGCAGGTGGAAATGGTTGTCCATCAGCACGTAAGCGTGGATGGCCACCGAGAATTTCCGGGCGTTTTCGTCGATCAGGTCCAGCAGGGTCTGGTAGTCGGCCGTGCAGGTGCTGATGGCTTGCCGGTTGTTGCCGCGCTGGATGATGTGCTGCGGGTAGCCCGGAAGACTGAGACGGGGGAGACGGGCCATGGTGTGATGCGCTGTGAGCCAGCGCATCATAATCGGATCTGTCCCCCGATTGCCGGGGACGCGCGGCCTAACGCACCACCTTGCCGTCGGGCGTGATGGTGACCAGGTCCACCAGACGCACGGATTCGTATTTTTTCGCGCGCAGGTTCACCCGGAATCCGCCCACGTCGTAGTCGGTCACGGACTCGAAGGCTTTCTGCAGCGACGCACGGTCGACCTTGCCGCCGGCGGCACTGCGCCGCACGCCCTCGGCGAAAGTGCGGGCGGCAATGTAGCCCTCCACACTTTCGTAACTGGGGTTCTGGTCGGTCTGGTTGAGCACATCCAGGTACTCCTTGATGATGGGCGTGCCGGCGCTGCGCGGCGAGGGCACGACCTGGGAGATCACCACGCCGCCGATCTCCTTGCCGAGCGCGGTGAACAGCGGATCAATCCCGACCACCGAAAAATTCAGGAACTGGCCGGCAAAACCGGTCTTGCGCATGGCCCGGATGAAGGCGGCGGAGGTGTTGAACAGGCTGACCTGGATGATGGCCTGGGCGTTGGCCCTGGCCAGCTGGGCCACGGCCGGACCGACCTTGTCGCTGTTGACCGGGGAAAAGGCGCTGGCCACCAGCGGCGGCAGCTTCAGGTCAGCCAGGGCCTGGTTGACAGCCGCCAGCCCGGCGCGGCCCATCGCATCGTCCTCGGCGAACACGGCGATACGGCTCTGGTTCAAGGTCGCGCAATGGCGCACCATCTTGTAGGCTTCATCGGCCAACGCCGGACGGATATGGAAGGCATTGCTCAAGGACGCCTCGCGCAGGCTGTCGGACGCCGCAAACGGCGCAAAAAACAGCGTGTTGGCGGGCTTGGCGACGGCAAAGGCTGCGTCGCAACTGTCAGTGCCGACAAAACCAAACAAGGCATCCACCTCGTCGGCGATCAGTTGTTTGGCGTTCGCGGCCGCTTTGGCCGGGTTGTAGCCGTCATCGAGCGTTTTGACCTCGATTTTGTAACCGCCCGCACCATTTTTGGCATTGATCGCATCGAAATAGAGCTTGGCGCCATTCAGGTAGGCCAGGCCGATCTGGTCGGCCGCGCCGGTCAACGGCACCGATTGCCCGATCACGATTTTTCGCGCGCCCCGGCCAGCCTGAGCCCAGAGGGCGGGACTGCAGACCGCTGCGCCAGCTGACAGAACGCTCGTTATGAGTGCACGACGATGGATTTTCATACAAGCCTTGGTTGAGTTACCGCTGCTTACGCAAGATGGGTGCCGCAAGCCACGGCGAATCAGCTTTTTGTAAGCAAATGAACAAGAACCAAGGTTAGTTGCTTTGCTCCCGGAATAGGACCAAGCCGGATGCCAACACGTCATAAGGCTATGCAGGCGCTGCCCGCATCAGCCAGGGCGATTCAGGCGCGCCTGAGCAGCCCCTGGATCTGCCCGGCCAGCAGCAATCCGGCCAGCGAGCAGGCCCCGGTCACCACCCAGGTCCACTGCCAGTGGCCGGCCTGCGCAGCCACCGCCGCCACCAGCGGAGGGCCGAAAAACTGACCGAGTGCCGACCACTGCTGCATCCAGCCAACGGTGGTCGGTACCGCCTGCGCACCCGGCGCCAGCCGCACCGCGAGGCTGAACAGGGTCCCGGGGATCAAACCGCCCAGCATCGAAAAAACCAGCACCGCGAGGTATTGAACGCGCGGACTGCCCTCCACACCGAACGCCACCCCGGTGCCCAGCGCCATCGCCACAAATCCTGCCGCCAGCAAGGCCACCGGCGCTGCACCGCGGTGCAGCAGCCGGCCCGCGGCCAGGTTGCCGATGATGTTGACACCGGCGGCCAGCGCGGTCAGCCATGCGCTTGTCGCCGCTGCCACCCCGGCCTGCGCGTAAATCGACGGAAGGAATCCGACCACCGCCATCCACTGCCCCGAATACATCGCAAAACTCAGGGACACCACCCAGGCGCCGCGCGAACGCAGGGTGCGTGTGAGCAGACTTCGCCAGGACCTCGCGGCCGGTGGGTCTGCAGCTGTCCCGGACGCCGGCACGTCGGCAGGCACCCGCCAGACGACCAGCAGCGCGAGCAGCGCCGCCAGGGCGGACAGGCACCACCACCACAGGCGCCAGCCCCACGCCGCATCAGCCAGCGCCATCACCGCAGGGCCGGCCAGCAGCGCCAGCGCGGCGCCCAGCGGCATGTAGGCACCCCAGCCGCCGAGCACCCGGCTCAGCTGCGCGGGCGGCACCAGCATCCGCAGCAGGCCGGGCGCAGGCAGGACCACACACAGGAAACCCAGCCCTTCGAACGCGCGGGACAGCAGCAAGCCGGCCGGGGTTTGCGCGACGCCGCCGATGGCGCTGGCCGCTGCCAGCACCAGCAGGCCCAGCAGCAGGCTGCGGCGCGGACCCCAGCGCTGGATCAGCAAGCCGGCCGGCAAGCCCAGCGTCATGCCCGCGAGCTGCACCAGCGACAGCAGGAAACCGGCCTGCAGCAGCGACACGCCCATGGCCTGCTGCAACACCGGCAGCGCCGGCGGCAATTTGGCGACATGCAGCGCCGCCACCACCCCCGCGGCAATCACACAGGCAGCGGGACGCATCAGCTTCAGGCGGGAAAGGCCGCGCGGCCGATCAGGCGTTCATGTTCCCGGGCGGCAAAACGGTCCGTCATGCCGGCGATGTAGTCGGCCACCACCCGCTCGGGTTTGGCCGTCGCGCCGTCACCCGCCAGCGGGCTGCTCTCGAGCTGGTCGAAGCGGTCGGTGTGGGCCTGCGGCATTTCGGCCGGATCGGCCATGTAGGCGGCAAACAGACCGCGCACCACCTGCTGCGCGGTCTGGGTGGTGTCGACCACCTGCGGATGACGGTACAGGTTCTGCAGCAGGAAGCGCTTGAGGGACGAGGACTTCGCGGCCATGTCCGGGCTGAAGCGCACCAGCGGCGGGCTCAGCCGCACCGCCTGCACGCTGTCCACCGCCGCCAGGGCCAGCGCCGCCCGCGTGGCGTCCATCACGTCATACACCTGGGCGCTGAGCATCCGGCGTATGGTTTCAAACAACAGGCGGCGCCCGTTCAGGCCGGGATGCTGCAGCAAGGCCTCACGGCGATACTGCGCGAACAGTTCCACCTGGTCCAGCTGGTCCAGGCTCAGCAGGCCGGAGCGCACGCCGTCGTCGATGTCATGCGCGTTGTAGGCGATCTCGTCGGCCAGGTTGGCGAGCTGGGCTTCCAGGCCGGGCTGCTGCGCGGGCTGGCCCTCTGCGCTGGCCAGGAAGCGCTGCGCCACACCACCGGGCTCACGCGCCTCGATGCGCCTGGCGTTGCGGCGCGAGCAGTGTTTGAGGATGCCCTCGCGGGTCTCAAATGACAGGTTCAGCCCGTTGTAGTCGGGGTAACGCTCTTCCAGCGTGTCCACCACACGCAGGCTCTGCAGGTTGTGCTCGAAGCCGGCGCTGTCGGCATGGTGGCTTTTCAGGCAGGCATTGAGCGCGTCCTGACCGGCATGGCCAAACGGGGTATGGCCCAGGTCATGCGCCAGCGCAATCGCTTCGACCAGGTCCTCGTTCAGGTGCAGGGTGCGCGCGATCGAGCGGCCGAGCTGGGCGACTTCCAGCGAATGCGTCAGCCGGGTGCGGAACAGATCACCCTCGTGGTTCAGGAACACCTGGGTCTTGTAGACCAGCCGGCGGAAGGCGGTGGAATGCACGATGCGGTCGCGGTCGCGCTGGAAGGCCGAGCGCGTGGGCGCGGCCGGCTCGGGGTGGCGCCGGCCGCGGGAATCGGCCGGGGCGCAGGCGTAGGGCGCCAGCAAACTCATGGTTTATGCATCAAATCGGCCTCCAGCCCATGTCAAACATGGGCAAGCAGCTACTGTTTTCATAGCAAATCAGGGCTGGCAAAACGCTTCAATCGCAGCTGGCATCAATCACTTCGCGCACCAGGGCGTCCGGGGCCGTGCGCATCGAGGCCTTGCCCGGCGCGTCGATCACGACAAACCTGATTTCGCCCGCCTCGGCTTTTTTGTCCACCCGCATCAGTTCCAGGTAACGCCCGGCGCTGTCGGACGGCGCCAGGCGGGGGCCGGTGACCGGCAGCCCTGCGCGCTGGATCAGCGTGCGCAAGCGCTCGACAAAATCGCTGTCGACCCGTCCCAGTCGCTGCGACAGGCGCGCCGCCATCACCATGCCGCAGCCCACACCCTCGCCGTGCAGCCACTGGCCGTAGCCGAGGCCCGACTCGATCGCATGGCCAAACGTGTGACCGAAGTTGAGGATGGCGCGCAGGCCGGTTTCGCGCTCGTCCTGGCCCACCACGTCGGCCTTGATTTCGCAGCTGCGCCGGATCGCATGCGCCAGCGCGGCCGGCTCGCGCGCCAGCAGGGCCGCCATGTTGTCCTCGATCCAGCCGAAAAATTCCATGTCGGCAATCGGCCCGTACTTGATGATTTCGGCCAGGCCCGCACTGAGCTCGCGCGGCGGCAGGCTTTGCAGCACATCGAGGTCGCAAATCACGCGCTCCGGCTGGTAAAACGCGCCCACCATGTTTTTGCCCAGCGGATGGTTGATGGCGGTCTTGCCGCCCACCGACGAGTCCACCTGGGCCAGCAGCGTGGTCGGCACCTGCACAAACGGCACACCGCGCATGTAGCAGGCTGCGGCAAAACCGGTCATGTCCCCGACCACGCCGCCGCCGAGCGCAAACAGCACGGTTTTGCGGTCGCAGCCGTTTTCCAGCAGGGCGTCAAAAATCAGCTGCAGCGTGGGCCAGTCCTTGTGGATCTCGCCATCGGGCAAGACCACCTGCAGCACGCGTTTGTAGTGCGGCTGCAGGGCGTTGCGCAGGCTGTCCGCGTACAGCGGTGCCACCACGGTATTCGACACGATCAGTGCGGTGCTGGCTGCCGGGAGATCCCGGTAGCTGGCCGGGTCACCGAGCAGGCCGGCGCCGATGTTGATGGGATAACTGCGATCGCCCAGGTCAATGCGGACCTGCTGCGTCGCCGGAGAAGGGCTTGCAAACATGGCTCAAGTGTAAAGGCCGCTTTGGGCTGTGCCCGGCGCTTCAGGGCTTCGAGGCCGGCACCCGTCCCGCGACTTCGAGCTGGCTCGCGATCAGGTGGACCAGGGCCGGCACCGAGGGGCGCCCGGTCTCGACCACCAGACGCGCGCTTTCGCGGTACAGGGGGTCGCGCACGGCATACAGGTCGCGCAGACGGGCCAGCGGATCGGCCACCTGAAGCAGCGGGCGGTTGCGGTCGTGGCGCAGGCGGCGAAAAACATCCTCCGGCAAGGAATGCAGGTAAATGGCATGGCTGCGCTCGCGCAGGTGCTCGCGGTTGGCCGGCCGGAGCACGGCGCCACCGCCGGTGGACAACACGCAGGGCTCGCCGGCGGTCAACTCGTCGATCACAGACTGCTCCAGATCGCGAAAAGGCTGTTCGCCTTCACGTTCGAAAAATTCGCGGATGGACAGCCCGATGCGTTGCTCGATGATCTGGTCGGAGTCCAGAAAGGGCCAGCCCAGGCGCCGGGCAAGTTGCCGCCCGACCGTTGACTTCCCCGAGCCGGGAAGGCCTACCAACGCGACATGGCCAGGTGGATTCACAGGGGTCCCCTGTCAGGATGGATCCGGTTCATCAGGATGTGCGCTGCCGGTTCCGGACATCCGCGAGCAGGCGCCATGGCGGGACCACGGAACCGGGCCCGCGCTGCGCAGACACCCGCTGCCAACACGCCCGCGGGCTTACCGCAGCGCAGCGCCGTTGCTGATCATCTTGGGCGAGATGAACACCAGCAACTCGGATTTGCTGGCGGTGCGGGTTCGTTGCTTGAACAAATTGCCGACCCCGGGGATGTCGCCCAACACGGGCACCTTGGTCACATCCTCGCGCTCGTTCTGTTCAAAAATGCCGCCGATCACCACCGTGCCGCCGTTTTCGACCAGCACCTGGGTCTGGATGTGTTTGGTGTCAATCGCAAAACCGTTGGTGGTCGAGCGCCCCACACTGTCCTTGTTGACGTCCACATTCAGGATGATGTTGCCTTCAGGCGTGATCTGCGGCGTCACTTCGAGCTTCAGGTTGGCCTTGCGGAAGGCGATGGAGGTGGCGCCGCTGGAGGTTGCCTGCTGGTAAGGCAACTCCGTGCCCTGCTCGATCAGCGCCTTGACCTGGTCAGCGGTGACGATGCGCGGGCTGGACACAATCTTGCCCTTGCCGTCGGCTTCCATCGCGGAAATCTCAAGATTGAGCAGCCGGGTCAGCGACGAGTTGAACAGGGAAACCGCGAAAGTGGCGGCACCAAAACCGTTTTGACCGACGCCAGGCAAGGTCACAAAATCGCCTGCATTGGTTCCCACATTGATACCCAGGGTCGGTGCGGTGCCTATAGGCACATTCGGCGCAATATAGGAACTGCCGACCATGATGTTGCTGGTGGTGTTGAATGGACGCCCACCGAGCCGCACACCCAGGGATTTACCAAACGTGTCAGAAGCCTCGACAATGCGCGCCTCGATCAGCACCTGGCGCACCGGGATATCCAGCTTGGCAATCAGGCTTTGCACCTGTTCCAGCTTGGAAGGGATGTCGGTCACGAACAACTGGTTGGTCCGGGTCTCCGAGATCACGCTGCCACGGGGCGACAGTATCTTGGTGGCGCCGGCCGCCCCGGTGCCCAGCAAACCCTTGGCAATGTCTTCCGCCTTGGCGTAGTTGAGCTTGAAGTCCTGCGTGCGGACCTGCTCCAGGCTCTGGATCGCATTGCGCGATTCCAGGTCCAGCTTGTCCTTGGCCGCCAGCTCGTCCTTGGGCGCGATCAGCAGCACATTGCCGGTCTTGCGCATGCCCAGGCCGCGGGCTTGCAGAATGATGTCCAGGGCCTGGTCCCAAGGCACATCCTTCAGGCGCAAGGTCACGGCGCCCGTCACACTGTCCGAGGTCACGATGTTGAAGTTGGTGAAGTCTGCGATGACCTGCAGCAGGGAACGCGTTTCAATGTTCTGGAAATTCAGCGACAGCTTCTCGCCGGTGTAGCCCGGACCCTGGGACAGCTTGGATTCGTCGATCTTCTGCTGGCGCACTTCCAGCACAAACTGGTTGTCGCTCTGGTAGGCGCTGTGCTCCCACTGGCCCTTGGGCTCGACCACCATGCGGACCTTGTCCCCGAACTGGGAGGTGGTCACACTCTGGACCGGCGTGCCAAAGTCAGCCACATCCAGGCGGCGGCGCAGGCCTTCAGGCAAAGCGGTTTTCAGGAATTCCACCACCAGGGTCTGCCCCTGCTGGCGGATATCGACGCCGACCTGGTTGTTCGCGAGGTCCACCACGATACGGCCCGAAGCGTCAGTGCCCCGGCGGAAATCGATGTCTTTCAGCGGCAGGGTATCGCGGTTGCGGTTCTCCGCAAACACCGGTGCGGCGACCGTCGATGGCGCGGCCGCAACCACCGGTGCCAGGGTGATCAACAGGGATTTGCCCTGGATTTGGGTGCTGTAGGCGGTGGACGCCTTGAGGTTGAGCACCACGCGGGTCCGCTCCCCGGCCTGCACCACGTTGGCAGAGCGCAAATTGCCCAGATTGAGGTCCACCGCAGAGCGGCCCATGGAATTGCTGACGCCCGGGAAATCCAGCGCGATGCGTGCCGGGCTCTGGATGGTGAAACCCGTCGGCACCGTTGTCAGGGCCTCGGACAGGTCGATGCGGATCACTTCCGAACCACCCTGAACCGAACCGGTCACGGCTTCGATGGCGTTGGGAGACTGCGCCCACACGGCGGTGGACAGCGAGGCCGCCAGCATGGCCGCGCCGACCACGGCGGCGGCAGATGCCCTCGCCCATGCCATCTGCAACACGCCGGTCCCGGTCGCACATGCATTCTTGTTCATTTTGATCCCTCTTGAAGCTGTATGTTCGCCATCCGCTCGGTCCATTCACCTGCAGCGTCCTGCACGATTTCGCGCAGGGCCAGCTCGGTTTCAGAAATTTTCGTGATGCGTCCGTAGTTCTGACCCAGGTAGTTGCCGACACGCACCTGGTACAGCAGGCTGTCCACCCGGATCAGCGCCACCGGTTGCCCCTGCTTGATGAGGCTTCCCACCATCACCACGGCGTCCAGCGGCATGGCTTCCAGCGGCTCCTTGCGGCGGTTCAGCTCCGGCGCGATCAGGCCGGCATTGGCAGTCGCCTGGTTGGAGTCGCGTTTGAGGGCCTGCAGCAGTTTCTGGCTGCTGAAAGGCTCGATGGCGCCCTCCTGGGTATAGGCCTGCGGCGAAAATTTGGTCGGCTCCGGCAAAGGCTGGATTCTGGGCCGGGTCTGGCTCCGCTGCTCGCTCATCCACTGCTGCAGTTCTTCATGCTCGGAGGATCCGCAGGCCACCAGACCCAAACAGGCACTCAGCGCGAGTACCAGCGGCGTCATGTCGCGAATGCTGGCCAGCTTCATTTGGCGGCTCCCTTGGCAGCCGGCGTGGCCTTGCGCTGCGAGGCGATCTCGTCCGGATCGAGGTAGCGGAAGGTCTTGGCCGTGCTGTCCATGCTCATCATGCCGTCCTTGACGGGCGTGATCGCGATGTTGTTCAGGGTGACGATGCGCGACAGGTTGGCGATGTCGGCGGCAAATGCACCGATGTCGTGGTAGCGGCCGGTGACCTTGATCGCAATCGGCAACTCTGCGTAGTAATCCTTCACGCTGACCTGCCCGGGCCGGAACAGCTCGAACTGCAGGCTGCGGCCCAGGCCGGCCTGGTTGATGTCCGAAAGCAGCGCATCCATCTCGGCCTTGCTCGGCAACTGTTTCTCCAGCTGGGTCACATACTGCTGGACCTGCTCGCGCTGTTTCTTGAGCGCCTCGAGGTTGACGGCCTGCACCAGCTTTTTCGTGAAGTCTTCCCGCAGCTGCACTTCCTTGGCCTGTTCCGCCTTCAGCTCCTCGTCGGAAGAACTGAGCCAGACAAACCACAAGGCCACCACCACTGCAACGGTGACAAACACACACAGCAGATAACGCGGGATGGCCGGCCAGGACGGCGGATCGTTCGGGTTGAGGCCGACGAATTGGGCTCTCACGCCTTCCTGGATCGCGGCAAAATTGATGTTGACTTTAGCCATGTTCAGTGCCTGTTCGTGACCCGGCCGTCAGCTCTTGGCCGCCGCAGGGGCGGCGGCTGCTGCGGGTTTGGCCGCTGCAGGGCCTGCCGGAGTTGCTGCCTTTTGCACATCGGTTGCGCGTTTGAGCGATACACGCATCGAGAAATTGGACACGCGGCGCTGGTCCCGCGGGCTCAGTGCGAGCGTTTTACCGGTGATTTCAATCAGCTCCGGCCGTGTCAGCCACGGGCTGTTGTTGCTCAGATTGCGCAGCAGTTCCGACACCCGCTCGTTGGACTGGGCCACCCCGGTCAGCATCACGGTCTGGTTGTCCTGCTTCATGGTGCTCAGGTAGACGCCGTCGGGCAATTGCCGGACCAGTTCATCCAGCAGGTAGACCGGCAGGTTGCGGTTGCCCTGCAGGTCCTCGACAGCGCCCTGACGCGCACGCAGGGCGGCAATTTCCTGCTGCAGGCCGGCGATTTCCTTGATCTGGCTTTCAAGCCGGGTGATTTCCGACTTGATGAAGGTATTTTTGGCTTGCTGGTCCGAAATCTGCGCCTGGTACCAGGAGTACACGGCGCCGCAGATCAGGCCGCCAGCCAGGGCCGCGATGCCCAGGGCCACAAAAAAGGCCTCGCGCCTGCGTTTGCGGGCCGCTTCACGGTGGGGAAGTAAATTGACCAGAATCACTGGAAGAACCTCCGCAAGGCCAGGCCACAGGACGTCAGGTAAGACGACGCCTCACGCTTCATCTTGTTTTCCCGGACATTGGCGCCCAGCGTCATGCCCTCGAAGGGGTTGGCCACCATGCAGGCAAAGGAGGTTTGCTGGGTCACCGCATCGGTCAAACCCGGCAAGGCCGAAGAGCCGCCGGCCAGCATCACGTGATCCACCTTGTTGTGCGGCGTGCTGGTGAAAAAGAACTGGAGCGCGCGGCCGATTTCCTGGGCCATGCTGTCGACAAAGGGCTTGAGCACGCTGGAGCCGTAATCGTCCGGCAGGTCGCCGCTGCGTTTTTTGCTCTCGGCCTCTTCCGGCGAAAAGCCATACTGGCGCACGATCAGCTGCGTCAACTGGGCACCACCGAAGGCCTGGTCACGCTCATACAGGACTTCATCATTCTTGATGACCTGCATGCTGGTGGTGAGGGCGCCCACTTCAAACAGGGCGACCATGGTGTCCAGCCCCTTGTTGGGCAGGTTCTCGATCAGGCGCGCGGTGGCCAGGCGCGATGCATACGACTCGACGTCGACCACCACCGGCTTCAGACCCGCGGCCTCGGCCAGACCCTGCCGGTCATTGACTTTTTCCTTGCGCGATGCCGCGATCAGCACCTCGACATCGCCGACCGAGCTGGCGCTGGGACCGACCACGCAAAAGTCGAGGCTGACCTCGTCGAGCGAAAACGGAATGTACTGGTTGGCCTCGGCTTCCACCTGGATTTCGAGCTCCTGCTCGCTCATGCCGCCAGGGAGAATGATTTTTTTGGTGATGACCGCCGACGCCGGCAAGGCCATGGCCACGTTTTTGGTCCGGGTCCCGCTTTTCTTGACGACCCGGCGCACCGCCTCGGCCACTTCTTCGAACTTTTCCACATTGCCGTCGGTAATCCAGCCCCGCTCGAGGGGCTCGATGGCACATCGGTCAAGCACGAGATTGCCGGCTTTGTCGCGGCTCAGTTCCACCAGCTTGACGCTTGACGAACTGATGTCCAGACCCAGCAAGGCTGACGATTGACGGTTAAATAAGGATCCCAAAGAGATCAAGACGGTCCCCAAATGACGGCTGGCTTTCAGCCCCACAAACTTAAGAAATCACTTGAATGCTATCAGTAAGGCCCTTGTACAACAAAGGATTTTTCGATTTTGGCTTACCATCACCGTTGTCAAAAGTTGACGCTTTCGGCGAGTTTTGGCGGTTTGTTGAACAAGCAACCAGCCCCCAATAAATGCAAAATGTGAAATCCCCGCTCTGCCCCCGGTCGCTTGCAACGGGCAATTTTGACAATGCTGGCGCGCACTTACATTAGACCTCCATGGCTTCAAATTCCCCGCCCTCCGACACCGGCGCTTCGACCGCCCATCGCCTGACCTGGCTGCCCGCCCTGCTGAGGGCTGTGGCATGGAGCCTGGGGGTGGTGCTGGCCGGCGCGGTGTCCGTCCTGATGGTCGTGGCGATTGCCCTGGCCGTGGCTTATCCCAACTTGCCGGATGTGTCGGATCTGCTGGACTACCGGCCCAAGCTGCCCTTGCGCGTCTACTCGTCCGATGGGGTGCTGCTGGGCGAGTTTGGCGAGGAGCGCCGCAACCTCACGCCTATCGCGGACATCCCCACGGTGATGAAGGATGCGGTGCTGGCGATTGAGGATGCGCGCTTTTTCTCGCATGGCGGTGTCGACTACATCGGTGTCATCCGCGCCGGCCTGGCCAACATGGGCCGCGCCAAGAGCCAGGGCGCCTCGACCATCACCATGCAGGTGGCGCGCAATGTCTACCTGTCCACCGAAAAAAGCTACACGCGCAAGATCTACGAGATGCTGCTGACCTTCAAGCTGGAGCACCTGCTCAGCAAGAACCAGATCCTCGAGATCTACATGAACCAGATTTTTCTGGGGCAACGCGCTTATGGTTTCGCGGCGGCCTCGGAAGCCTATTTCGGCAAACCGCTCAAGGACGTCAGCATTGCCGAAGCGGCCATGCTGGCAGGACTGCCCAAGGCCCCGTCGGCCTACAACCCGGTGAGCAACCCGAAGCGCGCCAAGGCGCGCCAGCTCTACATCATTGAGCGCATGCAGGCCAACGGCTTCATTACCCAGGCCCAGGCCGACGAGGCCAAGGCCGAGCAGCTCAAGGTCCGGTCCGGGCCGGACAGCGGCCGGGTGCACGCCGAGTTTGTCGCTGAAACCGTTCGCCAGCTGGTCTTCAGCCAGTACGGCGACGAAACCTACACGCGCGGACTCAATGTGTTCACCACCCTGCGCGCTGCCGACCAGACGGTGGCGTACAAGGCTTTGCGCAAGGGCATCATGGACTACGAGCGGCGGCAGATCTACCGCGGCCCCGAGAAATTCATTGAGCTGTCCACCGACCCGCAGGAAACCGAAGACGCCATCGACGATGCCCTGGCGGACAACCCCGACAACGACGACGTGATGTCGGCCGTTGTCCTTGAAGCCGGACCGAAAAAGATCGTCGCGGTTCGCCAGAACAGCGAAACCATCGAGATCACCGGCGATGGGCTCAAACCCGCCCAGTCCGGCCTGTCCGACAAGGCGGCGCCCAACATCCGGATCCGGCGCGGCGCCCTGATCCGCGTGACAAAAACACCCAAAAACACCTGGGAAATCACGCAGCTGCCCGAAGTCGAAGGCGCGTTTGTCGCGATTGATCCGCGCAATGGTGCCGTGCGGGCGCTGGTCGGTGGTTTCGACTACGAAAAAAACAAGTTCAACCACGTCACGCAGGCCTGGCGCCAGCCTGGCTCCAGCTTCAAGCCCTTTATCTACTCGGCAGCGCTGGAAAAGGGCTTCACGCCAGCGACCGTGGTCAACGATGCGCCGCTGTTTTTTGATGCCGGTGTCACCGGCGGCCAGCCCTGGGAGCCCAAAAACTACGACGGCACCTTCGACGGGCCGATGAGCTTGCGCCGCGGCCTGGCCAAATCGAAAAACATGATCTCGATCCGCGTGCTGCAGGCCGTCGGGCCCAAATATGCCCAGGAATGGACCACCCATTTCGGCTTTGACGGCGAGAAACACCCGGCCTACCTGACCATGGCGCTGGGCGCCGGATCAGTCACGCCGCTGCAGATGGCCATCGGTTATTCGGTGTTCGCCAATGGCGGCTACCGTGTCAATCCCTACCTGATCACCAAAATCACCGACCAGAAGGGCCGCACCGTGATCGAGACGCCGGTCCCCGGGCTGGACGAGTCGGTGCGCGGCATCGAGGCCCGCAATGCCTTCATCATGTCCAGCCTGCTGCAGGAAGTCGCGCGCAGCGGCACCGCCGCCAAGGCCCAGGCCACGCTGAAACGGCCCGACCTGTACGGCAAGACCGGCACCACCAACGACTCGATCGACACCTGGTTCGTCGGTTACCAGCCGACGCTGACGGCCGCGGTCTGGATGGGTTACGACACGCCCAAAAAACTGGGCGACCGGGAAACCGGCGGCGGCCTGAGCCTGCCGGTCTGGATCAACTTCATGGAATATGCGCTCAAGGGCGTGCCGGTCACCGAATTCACGCCGCCTGAAGGGGTGGTCAATATCGGCGGTGAATGGTTTTATGACGAATACGCCAAGGGCTCAGGCATCAGCAGCGTCGGCCTGAGCGACAAACCCGCCCCGGGCGCCGGCGCCGACAACCCGATCCAGGGCCAGCCGGTGCCCCCCGGTGCCGCGATCCAGTCGCCGCCGCCCGGTGATGAAAGAAAACGGATCCTCGATCTGTTCAAGAACTAGGCTGGATCAGCCGGGGGCCGTGAACACCAGCGGCTGGCCGGCCTGCTCGCTGGCATACCGCGACAAGCCGGCAAACAGCTCGCTGCCATCCTTGGTGTCGCGCCACTGGCCGTCCACGCGTTTGTAGTGAAAGCCGCCGGCGCGTGCGGCGAGCCAGATTTCCTGCAAGGGCTTTTGCAGGTTGATGATGATCTGGCTGCGGTTGGCAAAACTCAGGGTGATCATGCCGCCGGTACGCTGGTTGTCCACATCCGCATCGGTCTCGTCGTTGATGCGGTCGCAGGCCATCTCAATGGCCCGAAGCGCAGCCTCCGCATGGTCCAGGTATTCCAGGTCCGTCATTACAATCCCATCATGTTTGCAAGATCCCACATTCGAACTCAAATTCTAGGCCGTGCACGCGCTTCCTTCGCGTCTCATGGCTTTTGCACCCTGGCGCTGGCCGTGGCCGCAACAGCCGGCCTGGGCGCTTGCGGCCAGAAGGGCCCGCTGTTTTTCCCGCCACCGCCGAAAGCGCTGCCCTCGGCAGGCGCCACCCCGGCCACACCGGCAACCCCCATCGGTTCCCCGGTGGCGACGCCCGACATCCCGCAGCCGCCGCCTGCCGCCCCCTCCAGCTCGGCTCCGCGATGAACCCCGCGACCTCCTCCAGCACGTCCGCCACCGAGTTGCCGGGCGCACCCCAGCTGGCCTACCGGCACGGCCGGCTGCATCTGGAACAGGCCAGCCTCGACGCGCTGGCCCGCGAACACGGCACGCCGCTGTTTGTGTACTCCAGGGCTGCCATGTTGTCGGCACTGGCCGCTTACCAGCAGGGTTTCGCCGGGCGCGATGCGCAGATCTGCTACGCCATGAAAGCCAACTCCTCGCTCGGCGTGCTGCAGGTGTTTGCAGAAGCGGGTTGCGGTTTTGACATCGTCTCGGGCGGTGAGCTCGAACGCGTGCGGGCCGCAGGCGGTGATCTGCGCAAGGTGATTTTTTCGGGCGTCGGCAAAACCCGCGCGGAAATGCGGCAGGCGCTGGCGGCAGGCATTGGCTGCTTCAACGTCGAAAGCGAAGCCGAACTCGATGTGTTGTCGGAGGTGGCCGTGGCCATGGGCCAGGTGGCGCCGGTCAGCATCCGGGTCAATCCCAATGTGGACCCCAAGACCCATCCCTACATCTCGACCGGCCTCAAAGGCAACAAGTTCGGCGTGGCGCATGAAGACGCGCTGCGCATCTACCGGCATGCGGCGGCACTGCCCGGGTTGAAGGTCGCCGGCATCGATTGCCACATTGGCTCGCAGATCACCGAGACGACGCCCTACCTGGACGCGATGGACCGCGTGCTGGACCTGGTCGCGGCCATCGAGGCGGCCGGCATTCCCATCCATCACATCGATTTTGGCGGCGGCCTGGGCATCAACTACAACCAGGACACGCCGCCGGCGGCGGATGCCCTGTGGCAGTTGCTGCTGGCCAGGCTGGACGCGCGCGGCTATGGTGGCAAAAAACTGATGATAGAACCCGGCCGTTCGCTGATCGGCAATGCCGGCGTCTGCCTGACCGAGGTGCTCTACCTCAAGCCCGGCGAACAGAAAAATTTCTGCATCATTGACGCCGCGATGAACGACCTGCCGCGCCCGGCGATGTACCAGGCCTTCCACGCCATCGTGCCGGTCGTGGCCTCCTCGGCCATGCCGCCGACCATCTACGACGTGGTGGGACCGGTCTGCGAGAGCGGGGACTGGATAGGCCGCGACCGCGCGTTGGCGGTTCAGGCCGGTGACTGCCTGGCGGTGTTGTCGGCAGGCGCCTATTGCATGAGCATGGCCAGCAACTACAACACGCGCGGCCGTGCCGCCGAGCTGCTGGTCGATGGCGCCAGGGCGCATGTGATTCGCCGGCGGGAAACCGCCGCCGACCAGATGCAGCAGGAGCAGCTGGTTTCCCGCTGAACCTCCTGGCCGGCAGGCCGGGCGCGCTCTACTATTATTTTGATAGCTGCTTGCCCATGCCCGGCATGGGCTGGGGGCGTTTTTTCTTCATGTATTGCTGAACCCGCCAGCCCAGCAGCACGGCAAGAATGGCGGCGTACACCGCGACCTCGGCAAAGTCGTTCTTGCCCGAACGCATCCAGAAAAAGTGCAGCAAGCCCAGCCCGGCAATCAGGTAGACCAGCTTGTGCAGCAGCTGCCAGCGCCTGGCGCCCAGCTTTTTGATGGCGGCGTTGAAGGACGTGGCCGCCAACGGCGTCAGCAGCAGGAAGGCTGAAAATCCGACGAGGATGAAGGGGCGCTTGATGATGTCCTTGATGATCTCGGCCACGTCAAAGCCCATGTCGAACCAGCTGTAGCTCAGCAGGTGGATCACTACATAGAAGTAGCTGAACAGCCCCAGCATGCGCCGGAAACGCGCCAGCGCCGGTGTACTGCTGATCACCCGCAGTGGCGTGACCGCCAGCACGATACACAGAAACCGCAGGGTCCAGTCGCCGGTGGCACGGATCAGGTGTTCGGCCGGGTTGGCGCCCAGGTTGTTGGTGACAGCGCCATACAACAGCCAGGCAAAGGGCAGCAGCGCCAGCAGGAACACCAGTGGCTTGGCCGCCGGGTGCAGCAACGCTTTGTTAAACGCGGCACTCATCCGCCGCCGGGCCGCCCCAAGGCGGATGGCGCCCCCTCGGGGGGCAGCGACGTACACGCAGTGACGAGCGTGGGGGCCCTATTCATCAGAAGTTCTTCTTGAGGTCCATGCCGGCGTAGAGCTGGCCGACCTGCGCCTCGTAGCCGTTGAACATCAGGGTCTTGCGTTTTTTGGCAAACAGGCCGTCCTCACCAATGCGGCGTTCGGTGGCCTGGCTCCAGCGCGGGTGGTCCACATTCGGATTCACGTTGGAATAAAAGCCGTATTCGTTGGCCGCGGCCTTGTTCCACGCGGTGCGTGGCTCCTTGTCGGTGAAGCGGATCCTGACAATGCTCTTGCCGCTCTTGAAGCCGTACTTCCAGGGCACCACCAGACGCACCGGCGCGCCGTTCTGGTTCGGCATCACCTCGCCATACATGCCGAAAGCCAGCAGCGTCAAGGGGTTCATGGCTTCGTCCAGACGCAGGGCCTCGACATAGGGCCAGTCGAGCACACGCGAGCCGACAAACGGCATGGTCTTGGGATCGGCCTGGGTGATGAACTCGACGTATTTGGCATTGCCCAGCGGCTCGACCTTTTTGACCAGCTCGGCCATCGAATAACCGACCCAGGGAATCACCATGGACCAGCCTTCGACGCAGCGCATCCGGTAAATGCGTTCTTCCTGGGCGCTGAGCTTGAGCAGGTCCTCGATCGCGTATGTTTTCGGCTGCTTGACCAGACCGTCGACCACCACCGTCCAGGGCTTGGTCACCAGCGTGCCGGCATTTTTGGCCGGATCGGCCTTGTCGGTGCCGAACTCGTAGAAGTTGTTATAGGTGCTGGCGTCCTTGTAGTCGGTGACCTTTTCCATGGTCACCGCGCCGGCCACGCCTGACTTGGCGCCCGGCAGGGGCGCCAGCTTGCCGGGTCTGGCCACGCCCTGGGCCAGCGCCTCGCGGCCGGCCCAGCCGGCCAGGGCCGCACCGGCGGCGCCGCCGGCCATCAGCCGGATCATGTCGCGGCGCTGCTGGTAAATGCCCTCGGGCGTGATCTCGCTGGAGACCGGGTGAATAAATCCGCTGTTGTGGGTCTTGATCAGCATCTTGTGTCCTTGTCGTCGTTTTGGTGAGGTTTGACCGGTTAGTCGGGATACGCAGCGACTTCTTACAAGGATTCAGGGGCTGGCTACAAGGTTCCGTAACTGTGCAGGCCGGACAGGAACATGTTGACGCCCAGGAAGGCAAACGTGGTCACGGCCAGCCCCACCAGCGCCCACCAGGACGCCACGGTACCGCGCAGGCCCTTGACCAGGCGCATGTGCAGCCAGGCCGCATAGTTGAGCCAGACGATCAGGGCCCAGGTTTCCTTGGGATCCCAGCTCCAGTAACCGCCCCAGGCCTCGGCCGCCCAGAGCGCGCCCAGCACGGTCGCGATGGTGAAAAAGGCAAAACCCACGGCAATCGCCTTGTACATCACATCGTCGAGCACCTCGGCCGACGGCAGGCGCGCGGCAATCCTCTTGCGCCCGAGCAGGATGCCGGCCGCGATCAGGCCGGAGACCAGCAGGTAGCCGGCCCAGTAGTTGCCGCCACCGACATCGGCCGGCGACTTGCGGAAAACAATCGGCACAAAACACAGCACCACGCCGAGCATCCACAGCGGCGTCAGTTTGTACCAGCGCGTCTCCGCCGCCTGCTGCTTGATCAGGTAGGCCAGCGCCACCATGGCGGCCAGCGCAAACATGCCATAACCGATGAAGTTCGCCGGCACATGCAGCTTCATCCACCAGCTTTTGAGCGCCGGCACCAGCGGCTGGATTTCATGCGCCTCGCGCACCACCGTGTACCAGAGCAGGAAACCGACCGCGGCACTGACCACCAGCATCACAAACGCACCCATGGCGCGGGTGTTGTACTGGGCTTCGAAGTAGAGGTAAAACGCGGCCGTCATCCAGCAGAACAGCACAAACACTTCGTACAGGTTGCTGACGGGAATATGGCCGACGTCGGCACCGATCAGGTAGCTCTCATACCAGCGCACCATGGTGCCGATCAGCGCCATGCCGACCGCCACCCAGGCGATCTTGCTGCCCAGCGACTCCAGCGCATCGCCCTGCTGGCGGATGAACATGCCCAGCCAGTAAAACACGGTGCTCATGAAAAACAGCACGCTCATCCAGAGGATGGCCGACTGGCTGGACAGGAAGTACTTGAGCCAGAACACCTGCTCGGCGCGCGCCAGCTCCCCCTGGTAGGACACGATGCCCAGCAGCGAGAACACCGTCACCGCCGCCATCAGCACCCGCAGCGGGCGCCAGAACCAGCCCATCGCAATGGCGGCCGGAATGGTGCCGAGCAGGATGCCTTTTTCGTACACATCCATGAAGCCGTGGTAACGGGCAAAGGCGAACAGGCCGCCGGCCAGCACCAGCGCCGCAAAAATCCAGTCGGCCAGGCTGCGCCTGGCAAAGTAGCCTTCCTGCAGGCTGATGGTGGTCGCGTCGGTTGCGCGCGAGCTCAGTGTCGTGGTGGTGTTCATCGTGGCACCTGTAAAAGTTTGGTCTTCAACATCTCGAATTCGCGGTCGACTTCCAGGGTCTGCCGGTTGGTCGACAGCGCCATGGTGGCCTGGCTGCCGGTCCCTGATTCTGGGCCTTTTCCGGTATCTGCGCCGGCTGGCGCCAGCCAGACCCAGAGTCGGCGCTCGCGCACATACAGCATCGCAAAAATGCCGAGGATCAACAGCGCGCAGCCGAGGTAAACAATGTTTTTGCCCGGGGTGCGTGTCACCTGGAACACGCTGGCCTGCACCTGGGTGAAGTCCTTGAGTTCAAACGCCATCGGCGCCGGGTAGTGATGGGCATCGCTGAGCGACAACACCGCCTGCGCCATCCAGGCCTGGGTTCTGTCATCCAGCGGCAGGGGCTGGAGCCCGTTTTGTTCGCGCGTGAGCTGGGCCAGCTCGAACAACACGCCATTGAGGATGCGCACCAGCACCTCGCCGGCGCGGTTGCGCTCGGCTTCCGGCACATTGGCCTCCATGAAGTCAGAGATGGCCTGCAGGCCGGCGACCGGCCTGGGCTGGCCCGCGGTCGCCGGCTGGTCCGACCCGGCGAACAAAGCCAGCGCACGCGAGGCGGATGCCGCCAGTTGCTGGGCCAGGTCGGGACGGTCTGCCGCAATCGCCTGGCGCACATAACGCTGCACGGCGCGCTCGCGCTGGACCGGGTCGGCCAGCGCCCGACGCATCCGCAGAAAGCCGTCCATGCTGGCCTGCTCGTCGGCCGGGATGCGCAGGTACTGGAAAGGCTCGGCCGGCGTTTCACGCACCCCGAGCAGAAACAGCGCCGGGGTGGACTCGGCACTGTCCATCTTGACCGGCAGCATGTAGTTGTGGAATTCACGCGCCTGGCCAGCCGCGTCTCGCAGCTTGTAGGTCAGGCTGGGGCCGACGTTGCGCAACTCCTTCTGCTCGCGGGTCTTGTTGGCCGCACCGAGGCGGGCATCGATGGACTGCCGCAAGTCGACCTTGCGCACGTCCGCGCCGGAAGCGCCGAGGTTGCCGGAGCCGCTGAAGTTCTCGACGTTGATGACACGCAACGCGGTGTATTCCAGCGTCATTTTTTCGTCGCCGTTGGTCAGGCTGCTCGAACCGCCAATCGTGCCCTGGATCTCAAACGGCTTGCTCGAGGGCTGCGCACCCACGGCCATGGGCACGGCCTTGAGCGTGACGCTGGAGCCGCCGTCATCAAAACTGGACTGGTAAATCTCGATGCCTTTGTGGTGCGCCGGATGGTTGACCTCGACGCGATGCGGAATCTTCTCGCCGGTTTCGCGGTCGTGGATCACGATCTCGCTGGCGAACAGCTTGGGCATGCCGGTCGAGTAGTACTCGACGATGAACTTCTTGAGTTCCACCGAAAAGGGCAGGTCCTGCAACAACACACCGCCGGGCTGGTTCAGGATGGCGGTGCTGGACTGCGTGCCTTCAGCCACCAGCAGGTTGGCGCGGAAGGTCGGGTTGCGCTCGCTGAGCCGGTGCTGGGCCGGCACGTCGGCAATCAGGCCGCCGCCGCTGTAGATGGTCTTGTTGTTGAGCCACATCTGCGCGCGCACCACCAGGTCGCCGTCAAGCAGACCGCCGACACAGACCAGCACGATGGCGCCGTGCGCGGCGATGTAGCCGAGCTTGTTGGCGGCGCCGGCCTTGGCAGCGACCATCCAGCCGCTGCCGCCCGGCGCGTCGCGCTGCTGCAGCTTGACCTTCCAGCCGCCCTGCACCAGGGTCTGGCCGATGCGCCGCGCTGCGGCCTCGGGCGCTTCCGCCAGCGCCTGCTCGGCGCGGTGGCCGAAGGCCTTGAGGCTTTGCTCACGGACGTTTTCCTTGAGCTGGCTCCAGTCGGCCAGGATCTTGGGCGTGTTGCGGGCGATACACAGCGAGGTGGACAGCACCAGGAATGCCAGGATCAGCATGAACCACCAGGCGCTGTAGACGGTGTTCAGGCTGGCCGTGCGGAACACCTCGGCCCAGAACGGGCCGAACTGGTTGACGTAATTGGACAGCGGCTCCTGCTGCTTGAGCACGGTTCCGATCACCGAGGCGATGCAGATGACCGTCAGCAGCGAGATCGAAAAGCGCATCGACGACAACAGCTCCACGCTGGAGCGCAGGGCGTGGGAGCCGGACTTGAGCCGCAGGCCGTGGGTGGAAACTGTCATGCGTGTGGGGCGGTGGGCAAGGTGATCTGCAATAAAAAAGGGCGGGCCCGCATCGAGACCCGCCCTGGTATGGAGTGTAAAAATCGGCCGGGGTTCACAACAAACCGCTGGAAAGCGCCCTGTTTCTGCAAAAAGGCTGCTTGCTGGCGGCGGCGCCGACGCGCGGCCGGGGCTTCAGCGCAAACCGGCGATGTAATCGGCCACCGCGCGGATCTCGCGGTCGTTCAACTTGGCCGCAACCTGGCTCATCTGCAGGCTGTTGGCGCGGCCACCGTCGCGGAACGTCGTCAGCTGGGTGGCGGTGTATTCGGCATGCTGGCCACCCAGGCGCGGGTACTGGGAAGGAACGCCGGCACCGTTGGGGCTGTGGCAGCCTGCGCAGGCCGGCACCTGGCGGTCCGAGATGCCACCGCGGTAAATGCGCTCGCCGAGGGCGACCAGCGCCTTGTCCTTGGCAAAACCGGGCTTGACCGGCCTGGACGCGACCCAATAGGAGATATTGCGCATGTCGTCATCCGACAACGCTGCAGCGAAGCCCTGCATGATGGCGTTTTTGCGCTTGCCGGACTTGAACTCCTGCAACTGCTTGACCAGGTACTCGGGATGCTGCTGCGCCAGTTTGGCGTTGGCGGCGATCGCCGAATTGCCATCAGCCGCGTGGCAAGCCACACAGACCGCGGCATAGGTCGCCGCACCCTTGACAAGGTCGGGTTTGGCGGCCTTGGCCGGGGCGGCCTCGCCAGCCGCCATGGACAGCGCCGGCACGGCCAGCAGGGCGGCCAACAAACAGGTAATCAACGAAGTGGAAACTGGCTTCATATCGGGGGTTTAATAGTTGACTCTAAAGTGGACTTGGCAATCAGCACGCGCTTCAAGCTGCATAAAAAAGCCCCGTCGGGACAGCAACTTCACGCAAAACTCCCTGATTTTACAATGGCTTGGGGGACAATCCCTATTATGAGCATATCTCCCCGATCCACACCCATCAAAACGCAGAAGCCCAGCCACAAGCGGCCCATCCCCAAAGTGGCGGCGGCCAAAATGGCGGCGGCGCTGGCGGCCCAGGTGCCGCCCTCTGCCGAGGCGAAAATCGCCATGGGGTGGCTGCACACGGCCAAATTCCTGACCACCGCCCCCGAACTCAAGCACCTGCCCCTGTACGAGCACCCCGAAATTGCCTTTGTCGGGCGCTCCAATGCCGGCAAGTCCACCTGCATCAACACGCTGACGCAGATCAACCGCCTGGCTTTCGCATCGAAAACGCCCGGCCGCACCCAGAGCATCAACCTGTTCTCGCTGGGCAAACAGGGCGTGACCGACGCCGTGCTGGCCGATCTGCCGGGGTATGGCTATGCGGCCGTGCCCAAGGCGGCCAAGTACCGCTGGCAGCAGGTCATGGGCAACTACCTGCAGACACGCGACAACCTCCGGGGCGTGGTACTGCTGTGCGATCCGCGCCTGGGCCTGACCGAACTCGACGAGATCCTGCTCGATGTGATCCGCCCCCGGGTGGAAGAAGGCCTGAAATTCCTGGTGCTGCTGACCAAGTCCGACAAGCTCAACAAGACCGAGGCGGCCCGGGCCCTGTCCATTGTGCGACTGCAGGCCGGCGGCGGCGATGTCAAACTGTTCTCGGCGCTGAAGCGGCAGGGTGTGGAGGAAGTGGCCCAGCACCTGTGGCAGTGGGCGCATCCGAACGCCCTGGAAGAGGCGGCAGCGGCGGCCCCGCCGGCTGCAGACGAGCCCGAAGCCGGCTAGGAGCCGGCACGCCGGCCGCTCTGCATTTTTTGAGACAAATCTGCCTCCAGCCCATGACTGACATGGGCGGGCAGCTATTAAATGCATAGCATCATGATCGAGACCCGCCAGCTGACCCTGCCCCACGGCATCACCCTGTCCTGCCGCATGGCGGGCGACGCCGACCGGCCAGTGCTGATGTTTCTGCACGGTTTCCCGGAAGCCGCCTTTGTCTGGGATGGCCTGCTCGAACACTTTGCCCAGCCTGCCAACGGCGGCTATTTCTGTATTGCCCCCAATTTGCGCGGGTTTGAGCAATCCAGCGCACCCACCGATGCGGCGGCCTACCGCGCCAAACACCTGGTGCAGGACATCGCGGCGCTGGTGGCCGAGGTCGCGCCGAATGGCCAGCTTGAAGCGCTGGTGGCCCACGACTGGGGCGGCGCGGTCGCCTGGAGTGTCGCGGCGACGCTGCCGCAGCTGATGAAAAAACTGGTGATCATCAATTCGCCGCACCCGGGGACTTTTCTGCGCGAGTTGCAGCATTCGCCGGCGCAGCAGGCGTCCAGCGCCTACATGAACTTCCTGATCCGCCCGGACGCCGAAACCCTGCTGGCCGAGGACGATTTCCGCCGGCTCTGGCAGTTCTTGACCAATGGCAAGGATCCGCAGGCCGGCACGCCGGCCTGGCTGACGGACGCGGTGAAAGACCAGTACCGGGCGATCTGGCGCGCCGGCCTGACCGGCGGCTGCAACCTCTACCGCGCCTCGCCGCTGCGGCCGCCGCGTCCCCAAGACCCGGCAGCGGCCGCGGTGACCCTGCCGCCGGAACTGCTGACCGTGCGCTTGCCGACGCTGGTGCTCTGGGCCATGGACGATATCGCGCTGCCGCCGGCGCTGGTCGAGGGTCTGGACGCCTGGGTGCCTGAGATGCAGCTGCACAAGATCCCGGGCGCCTCACACTGGATCGTGCACGAACAGCCGGCGCTGGTGACCCGCCTGCTGCAAGATTTTCTGAACCCGTCCTGAGGCCTTCAGCACTCTGATTTTGATAGCAGGCAACGACCATCCGACATGGGCTGGAGGCATATAACGCCTGAAACCGCGCTCAGTAGATCGATGGCTCCCCGCCGGGCCGGCTCTTGAAGCGCTTGTGCACCCAGTAGTACTGCGCCGGCATGGTGTTGATATAACCCTGCAGCCGCGCATTCATCAGCGCGGTGTCGGCTACAAAGTCGGCCGAGGGCACATCGGTCCAGGCCGGCATCAGCTCCACCTCATAGCCGGTCGGTGTCAAACGCGTCACCACCGGCACCACCCTGGCGCGGCCAAGTTTGGCAAACCGCGAGAGCGAGGGGACGGTCGCGGCGTCGATGCCGTAAAAAGGCACAAACACCGACTCCTCCGGCCCGAAGTTCATGTCGGGCAGCAAATACAGCGGCTGGCCCGCGCGCAGGGCGCTGATGATGGGCTGCACCCCTTCGGCGCGGCCGAACAGCCGGGCATTGGCAAAACGCCGGCGACCACGCAGGATCCAGCGGTCCAACAACTTGTTGGCCTGGTCGGTGTAAATCGTCGTGAAGGCGCGCGGCAGTTGCTGCGTCAGCGCCGCCCAACCCGCGTCGAGTCCGACAAAATGCGGCGCAAACAGCACCACCGGCCGCTCGCCGTCAAGTTCGGCCAGCGCGCCCTTGAGCTTGAGGCGCTGCCGGAGCTTGTCGGGATGGCCATGCCAGAGCCAGCTGCGGTCCAGCCAGGCCTGGGCAAAATAGACAAAGGTCTGACGTGCCAGCAGGCGCCGCTCGGACTCGCTGCGCTCCGGGAAACACAGGCGCAAATTGGTCGCCACCACGCGGCGGCGCGGCGCCGCCAGAACATACAGCAGCCAGCCCAGCAGCACGCCCATGGCACGGATCACAGGCAGCGGCAGGGCCGCCAGCAGCTGCATGAACACAATGCCGCTGCGCGTGAAAACGTAGCTGGCGAACTGGCGCGGGGTTCTCAAACGCCCTCCCCGTCTGTTTCCTGCTGGCGCGGCTGCTTGTAACGCGCGTAGCCCCACAGGTACTGGCCGGGCTGCGTCCGCACAATCGCCTCGATCGCCTGGTTGATGATGGTCACCGCCGGCAACAGCCCGGTTTTGGGCAGGCTGTCGAGCGCGGTCAGCGGCGGCCAGATTTTCAGGAAATAGCCCTGCCCGTGTGCCCGCCGCTCGCAGCTGACCGGCAGCACCACCGCGCCGCTTTGCAGCGCCAGCCGCGCGGCCAGCGTCATGGTGTAGGCCGGCTTGCCGAAAAACGGTGCCCACACGCCCTGCCCCTCCGGCGGCACCTGGTCGGTCAGCAGCGCCACCGCCTGGTTGTTTTTGAGCGTGCGGAACATCTGGCGAATGCCGCTCAGGCTGGCCGGCACCACCGTGAGGCCCGGCCGGCTGCGCGCCAGCCGTTCCAGCCGCGCCAGCCAGGGCTTGCGCGCCGGGCGGTAAATCGCCGTGATCGGCCCATACAGCTCGGCCAGCGCCTGCGGTCCGAGTTCAAAACTGCCGCAGTGCGGCCCAAAAAACACCACGCCCCGGCCGCGCTCAAAGGCCAGGCTGACATGGGCCTGCCCCTCGATGCGCACATTGCCCAGACAGGACTCGCCCGGTGGACGCATCCACAGCTTGGGCAGTTCGGCGACAAAACGCCCGGCTTCGCCGATGGCCGGCCGCGCGGTCTCGAAATCGAGCCCGGCCTGCGCCACATTGGCGCGGAATTCCCGCCGATAGCCGGGACTCAGCCACCAGACCAGCCAGCCCAGAGCGGCGCCCAGCGCATGTAACGCAGCCAGTGGCCAACGGGAGAAAAACCGGAACAGAAGGATCATGAAGGCAGGCGCAGACAGCGGGAAGGACGGACGGATATAATCGAAGCTGTCGCCGAGTTATTGAACAACTTGCAGGGCGACATTAAACCAAACTGCTAAAGCGTTCGCCGAGGCACCCCAAGCCGGCAACGCGCCGACTAACTTCATGGAGTGTACGCAATGGCGAACGATTTTCTCTTTACTTCCGAATCCGTCTCTGAAGGCCATCCCGACAAGGTGGCCGACCAGATTTCCGATGCCATCCTTGATGCCATTTTCAAGCAGGACCCGCTGTCCCGCGTCGCTGCCGAGACCCTGACCAACACCGGCCTCGTGGTGCTGGCCGGCGAGATCACCACCAACGCGCATGTGGACTACATCCAGGTCGCACGCGACACCATCAAGCGCATCGGTTACGACAATACCGAGTACGGCATCGACTACAAGGGTTGCGCCGTGATGGTCTGTTACGACAAGCAGTCCAACGACATCGCCCAGGGCGTGGACCACGCGTCCGACGACCACCTGAACACCGGCGCCGGCGACCAGGGCCTGATGTTCGGCTACGCCTGCGACGAAACGCCCGAGCTGATGCCCGCGCCGATTTATTACGCCCACCGCCTGGTCGAGCGCCAGGCGCAGTTGCGCAAGGACGGCCGCCTGCCTTTCCTGCGCCCGGACGCCAAGAGCCAGGTCACCATGCGTTATGTGGATGGCAAGCCGCACAGCATTGACACCGTGGTGCTGTCGACCCAGCACAGCCCTGACCAGAGCGAAACCGCGCACAAGATGAAGGCCTCCTTTGTGGAAGCCATCATCGAGGAAATCATCAAGCCGGTGCTGCCCAAGGAGTGGCTGAAAGACACCAAGTACCTGATCAACCCGACCGGCCGTTTTGTCATCGGCGGTCCGCAGGGCGATTGCGGCCTGACCGGCCGCAAGATCATTGTGGACACCTACGGCGGCGCCTGCCCGCACGGCGGTGGCGCGTTCAGCGGCAAGGATCCCTCCAAGGTGGACCGCTCGGCCGCTTACGCTGCGCGTTATGTCGCCAAGAACATCGTGGCCGCCGGCCTGGCCAAGCAGTGCCAGATCCAGGTCGCGTATGCCATCGGTGTGGCCCGTCCCATGAACGTCACGGTCTACACCGAAGGCACCGGCGTGATGTCGGACGAAAAACTCTCGGCGCTGGTGAACGAACATTTCGACCTGCGCCCGAAGGGCATCATCCAGATGCTGGACCTGCTGCGCCCGATCTACGAAAAAACCGCCGCCTACGGCCACTTCGGCCGCGACGAGCCGGAATTCACCTGGGAGCGTACCGATAAAGCTGCAGCCCTCCGGGCAGCAGCCGGCCTCAAATAAGCCCTTGCCATGCGCTGGCTCGCGCCGGCGCATGGCGGGGCCTGCATGCGGCGCTGGCCTTCAGGCGCGCTGCGCAACGGCTTCGGCAGGCAGCTGCTGCAGGCACTGCATCAGCAATTCGTAATCCACGGGTTTGACCAGATGGTGGTCAAACCCCGCTTCGCTGGCGCGTTTTCTGTCGGTGGACTGGCCCCAGCCGGTCAGCGCGATCAGCAGAATTTTGTCGCCGCCGGGCTGCTGCCGGATCAGGCGAGCGGCGTCATAACCGTCCATGCCCGGCATGCCGATGTCCATGACCACGATATCGGGAGCGGCTGCCCTGGCCTGCGCCACCGCGGCCACACCGTCATACACGGTGCTCACGGCAAAACCGTCCATGCCCAGCAGGGCGCCCAGGGTATCGGCCGCATCCACGTTGTCGTCAACCACCAGCACTTTTCTCAGGCGGCCGGAAACAGCCGGTGCGATGACCGCCGCCTCCGGGCCCAGCGGGGCTTGTTTCTGCTCGACCACCACCGGCAGCGTCAGTACAAATTCACTGCCACGGCCCAGACCTTCGCTCACCGCATGCAGCTTGCTGCCATGCATTTCCGCAAATTGCCTGGCCAGGCTCAGGCCGATGCCCAGGCCGGTCGGCGCCTCCCCAGGCACCGGTGTCTGCGCAAACAGGTCAAAAATGCGCGTCAGCGACACCGGCTCCAGCCCGATGCCGTTGTCCCGCACGCTGAATGTCACGGTATCGCCGCGCACCTGCGTCTCCAGCACGATATGCCCCTGGGGCGGCGTGAACTTGGCGGCGTTGACCAGCAGGTTGGCCACACTCTGCACCAGGCGCGCATGGTCCGCGTTGAGCAGGTAATCACCTTCGGTCTCCTTCACATCGAGCCGGTGTTTCTTGGCTTCCATGGAGGAGCTGGATATCTCGATGGCGTGGTTGACCACCGACCGCAGCGTGATGCGGTCTTTCTTGAGAACCACCTTGCCGCTGGTGATCCGGGCGACGTCGAGCAGGTCGTCCACCAGCCGCGTGAGGTGGGTGACCTGCCGGTCCACCACGTTGCGCAGGCGGGTCACCGGGTCGGAATCCGGATGCAGGTGTTTGAGAATGCCCATGGACGTGCGTATCGGCGCCAGCGGATTACGCAGCTCATGCGCCAGCGTGGCCAGGAACTCGTCCTTGCGCTGATCGGCATCCCGGACCTGATACTGGCGCTCGCGCGCCCGGATCGCCGAGCGGGCCGCAGAGATCAGCGCAATGGTGCGCACCGGTCGCTCCATCAGGGTGACATTGCCCAGGCGGTCCACGGCCCGCCGTACGTCCAGGGAATCGGCGCCGCTGCGGGTCAGCAGCAGAATCGGCAGGTCTGACCAAGTCGGCTGGCTGGCCACATACTCGGCCAGCGGCCGCATGGCTGCGCCGCTGATCACTTCCTCGGCCAGCAACAGGGCGCCCGCGCCCCGCGGCAACTGTTCGAGCAATTCCCCGGTGTCGCGGCACACCATGCAGCCGATGTCCACCGAGCGGAACACCCTGGACGTCAGGGTCGCATCCTGCCCGGTCGGGGTGCAGATGACGATACGTCGCTCCACTTAGCGGACCCCGGATTCGCTGCCTGCCGCGCTGCCCATGTTCCCCAGGTAGACCGGCACGCCGGTCAGAATGCCGCGAAAGCCCCGCAACACCTCGCCCACATGGATGCCATCGGCGGACATGGAGAACTGGCGAATGGTTCGCTCATGCAGGCTGCCGCGCTTCTTGAACACGGAGACCGCCTGCTTGACCTCTCCGTCATGCTCGAAATAACGCAACATCAGCACGTTGTCGGCCAGATAGCTGGCATCCACCGTGGTCGACATCTGGCCGCCCAGCATGCCCTGCTGAACGCCGACCAGGATGGTGACCACCCCGCGCTGGCCCAGGTAGGTCAACAACTCGTGCAGGTGGGTGGTCAAAAAGCGTTCATCGGGCATGGCATTGAGGTAGCCGTTGATGCTGTCGATCACCACCACCTTCGCGCCCTGGTCCGCGGCCCGGCACACCGCCGTCGCGAACTCGCCGGGCGACAGCTCCGCCGGGTCGATCTGCTGGATGGTCAGCAAGCCCTCGTCATAGGGCCCACGCACCCGCATGCCCAGTCCGTCGGCGCGGTTGAGCAGGTTGTTGGCGGCTTCCTCGAACAGGAACATGGCGCTGCGCTGGCCGCGCTCCGCGGCGGCGGCGACAAACTGGGCCGCCAGCGAGGATTTGCCGGTGCCCGGCGGGCCGGCAATCAGCGTGCTGGTGCCTTCTTCCAGCCCGCCGCCCAGCAGCGCGTCCAGCGCAGTCAGGCCGCTCTTGAGCTGCTCGCGCTTTTCCATGACCCGCGATTCGGCGGCCACCAGCCTCGGGTAGACACACAGCCCGCCGTACTGGATGTCGTAGTCGTGCATGCCGCCGCGGAAGGCGATGCCACGGTATTTGACGACCCGGACCCGGCGCCGCTCGGCGCCATATTCCTTGACCGACTGCTCCAGCGTGATCACGCCATGCGCGATGCTGCGCACCTGCAGGTCGATGCCGGCCGCGGTGCGGTCGTCGAGCATCATCACCGTACAGGAACGGCTGGCAAAAAACTGCTTGAGCGCCAGCACCTGCCGCCGGTAACGCAGCGGCGTATCGGCCAGCAACTGCAACTCCGACAGCGAATCAATCACCACCCGGGTCGGCTTGCGCTCCTCGATCGCGGCAAGAATCAGCTGCATGGTGGTGCCCATCTCGACTTCCGACGGGTGGAACATGGTGTACTGGGCCTCGGGCTGCAGCAGGTTCTCCGAGGGCAGGACTTCCTGGATGTGGATGCCCTGCATGTCCCAGCCGTGGGACTCGCCCACCCCCTGCAACTCGCCGCGGGTTTCGGCAAGCGTGATGTACACCACCGACTCGCCGTGCCTGGCGCCTTCGACCAGGAATTGCAGCCCGGTGGTGGTTTTGCCCGTCCCGGGCTCGCCCTCAATCAGGTAGATGCGGTCCTTGGTCAGGCCGCCGCCCAGAATGTTGTCGAGGCCAGCGATGCCCGTGGAGAGGAGGGAGGGGTTGAGATTGTCCTGAATCTTCATGTGTTCGAATAAGCAAAGTTATCTGCCAAATGGCGTCAAGCAGGACAAGCAGCAACACATTCAGGAATCAGAAAGAGCCGTTCATCGCACTTTGAAAAATAATAAACAGCGGTTTTTGAAAATTCCAGTTTTCCATCCCCAGCCTGCTGTAGGACTGAATGCCGATTCGGTATCACCCGTTTGGCAATGGCGCCTTCCCTGCGCAGCAGCTCGACACAGGATCATTTGCAGCCGGCAGAAAGCAAAAAAGCCACCGCTTGCGGTGGCTTTTTTTTGGGGGGGTGATTGAACTCAGCGCGTGAAAGGCGACGGTTCGATGAATTTTCCGCCAGCGCCTACATCGGAGGGCTGGGCATTCGGATCTGGCTTGGACTGTGTCTTGTTGCTGCCTTCTTCGCCGAACGTTTTGCGCGGGGTCTTGTTCTTGTCGACCTGGGTGTTGTTGCTGTCAGCCGGCTGGCCCTGTCCAATGCTTGTATCGCCCATGCTGTTCTTCCGTGGTGGTAATTTCAGACCGGGATCAACTGGCAAAACCGGATGAATTGCCAGCCTCTTGCGCGAGTGCCTGCTGATCACCCCGGCGACTGGGATTGACCAGAAACGGCCAGGCCGGACGCACCGGGCCAACACGCCCGCCTGCAGGCAAACGCGTGTCGCCCTGGACCGGGTAGCCGGAACGCAAACCTGGCTGGTGGGCCGTCATGTCAATTGCAAACTGGTTCATCAATATTCCCCCGGATGTGGCTGGCACTGCCTGAAATGATCCTGAAGCCACTTTAGAGGGGGAATCGGTTCTGCCCTGTCAGACGCTGGCGGGTCTTTTGTAGGACAGCCAGCGGTTTCCGTCCCGAGGGACCGGCTGACCCGCCTATCGGACCGCCATTTTTTGCTTGCCGAACTTGAAACGGCCGCCAAACAGCCTTATGATTAGCACTCGATGGTATTGAGTGCTAACAGCCACTCCATCCAGCCCATTCATTGTGGCCGCGCCTCGCACGGCTGCTTTTTGATCCCATAACCACTGTTTCACATCAGGAGCCTTTCATGAAACTTCGCCCCCTGCACGACCGCGTGATCGTCAAACGTGTCGAAAACGAAACCAAAACCGCTTCCGGCATCGTCATTCCTGACAGCGCCGCCGAAAAGCCTGATCAAGGCGAAGTGCTGGCCGTCGGCCCCGGCAAGAAGAACGACAAGGGCGAAATCAGCGCCATGGCCGTCAAGGTCGGCGACCGCGTCCTGTTCGGCAAATACAGCGGCCAGACCGTCAAGGTCGATGGCGACGAATTGCTGGTCATGAAAGAAGACGACCTCTTCGCTGTGGTTGAGAAGTAAGTTCTCGCACACCTGAAGCAACCCTATTTAACTGAATCTGGAGAATTAACATGGCAGCAAAAGACGTCATTTTCGGCGGCGAAGCCCGCGCACGCATGGTCGAGGGTGTGAACATCCTGGCCAACGCGGTCAAGGTTACCCTGGGCCCCAAAGGCCGTAACGTGGTGCTGGAGCGCTCTTTCGGCGCCCCCACCGTGACCAAGGACGGTGTGTCCGTCGCCAAGGAAATCGAACTCAAGGACAAGCTGCAGAACATGGGCGCGCAGATGGTCAAGGAAGTTGCTTCCAAGACCTCCGACATCGCTGGTGATGGCACCACGACCGCTACCGTCCTGGCCCAGGCCATCGTCCGCGAAGGCATGAAATATGTCGCCGCCGGCATGAACCCGATGGACCTGAAGCGCGGCATCGACAAGGCTGTCACGGCCCTGGTCGAAGAGCTGAAAAAAGCCTCGAAGCCCACCACCACCAGCAAGGAAATTGCCCAGGTCGGCACGATTTCCGCCAACAGCGACGAAGAAGTCGGCAAGATCATCGCTGAAGCGATGGACAAGGTTGGCAAGGAAGGCGTCATCACCGTGGAAGACGGCAAGTCGCTCAACAGCGAACTCGACGTCGTGGAAGGCATGCAGTTTGACCGCGGCTACCTGTCGCCCTACTTCATCAACAACCCGGAAAAGCAGTCCGCGATTCTGGACAACCCGTTTGTGCTGCTCTACGACAAGAAGATCAGCAACATCCGTGACCTGCTGCCTACCCTGGAGCAAGTTGCCAAGTCCAGCCGTCCGCTGCTGATCATCTCGGAAGACGTCGAAGGCGAGGCCCTGGCCACGCTGGTGGTCAACACCATCCGCGGCATCCTGAAGGTTGTGGCTGTCAAGGCCCCTGGTTTCGGCGATCGCCGCAAAGCCATGCTGGAAGACATCGCCACCCTGACCGGCGGCAAGGTCATCGCTGAAGAAGTCGGCCTGACGCTCGAAAAAGTGACGCTGGCCGACCTCGGCCAGGCCAAACGCATCGAAGTGGGCAAGGAAAACACCATCATCATCGACGGCGCCGGCGCCGCTGCTGACATCGAAGCCCGCGTCAAGCAGGTGCGTGTCCAGATCGAAGAAGCGACCAGCGACTACGACCGTGAAAAACTGCAGGAACGTGTGGCCAAGCTGGCCGGCGGTGTTGCCGTGATCAAGGTTGGCGCTGCCACCGAAGTCGAAATGAAAGAGAAAAAAGCCCGCGTCGAAGACGCGCTGCACGCTACCCGCGCTGCGGTGGAAGAAGGCATTGTGGCTGGCGGTGGCGTCGCCCTGCTGCGCGCCAAACAGGCTGCTGGCA